>JANMGI010000364.1:0-1774 GCA_031374565.1 Paracoccaceae bacterium
ACCCTGACCGAACGCGAGGAGACGGTGGGGGCGCTGGAGGCGGTGCGGGCCGAGGTCGCGGGGATGGACCCGAAGATCATCGAGCTGGAGAACAAGATTTCCGTGGAGCAGGACGCGGCGGCACGGACCAAGCTGGAGACGGAGCTGGCAACGCTGAACGCGAAGTTCAACGCGTTGGTGCAGGACGAGCAGGTCAAGCTGGCGAAGAGCCAGACGCTGGAGCGCTATATCGAGAAGGGCAAGACCTGGGTCGATTCCTTACAGAACCAGGCGGCGACGCAGCTGGTGCTGATCAACAAGCTGCAGACGGACACCAAGCAGCGGGTGGTGCTGTATGACGCGCTGACCTCGTCGTTGAAGACCGCCCAGCAGCAGGACGTGGCGCACCGGATCAACGAGATCGGGGTGAAGACCGACCAGGAGGCGCAGGCCGCCATGGCCGCGATTGGCGCTGCCACCAACGACAAGATGGCCGAGATGCTGGAAAAGCACGAGGAGCACATGGTCTTTGCCCGCGAGATCCTAGAGCAGAAGGCGAAGGCGGATGAGCGCTTTGCCCGACGGTTCTCCGCGATTGTCGAGAAGCACGACAAGAACGCGTATGGGGAGTGAGTGGTGAAACTGCTGCTTAGCGGCCTCGCGCTGCTGGCTCTATGTGCAGTCTTGTACGTTGTAGGCGGCGGGCTACTTGGCATGCTCCTTCAATCGGAAACCGTTTCACCTCCCATTGTCGGTTTGCTGGGTTTGTTTGGTGCAAGTTTGCTGCTTCCGCTCACAGGGATAGCCGTCATCCTAATGATCGCGGGATTTGTGAAGCTGGTCTGGATCCCAATGCCGAAGCAAGAAACCGGTGACGGCAATGGGAGAAAGGGCGGCGATGCCTGATCCCACCGTCAAAGATGTCCTCACCTCGGACCATGCCGAGCTTTACGACACGCTCGTCGCCCGGCGCTACTTCGCAAAGTTCGTCCGGATCACCGGGCATCTGGGCCGGGTGGCGGCGGAGATGGAGACCGAGGGGCGGCTGAGCCGGACCGAGGCGCGGGTGCTGGGGGTGTATCTCAAGGCGGTGGCGGGGACGTTCCGGGCGTTGAACCACAAGTACCTGATGACGGGGCGGGGCGAGACGGCCTCGCGCCTCACCATCGACCGGCACGAAAGCGGGTTTCCGGTCGCGCAGGAACTGATGACCATGGCGGTTGACGCTCAGCAGGCCGAGAAGCACTTGGCCGGGATGCCCTCGGAGACGGAGCTGAAGGACCGGATGGTGCGGCAGATCGTGGGGGAGCAGACGATCCCCACCGCGCTGCAGTTCGCGTTGTCGCAGCGGTACTACTATGAGGCGCTGGCGGCGGGGGGCATTTTCTGGGCGCGGAACGACCCGGATGCACAGTGGATTGAGGATTTGGGCGACCGGCGGCATTTCCTGGTGCATTGGGCGGTCTGGGATACCGGGGTCAACCTGCCGGTGGTCTATCTGATGGACCTGGAGGATTCAGGGAAAAAGCCGCTGCCGAATGATGCCTACCGTTGGCCGCAAGTGCAGCATGCGCTGATGGCGCAGTCGGTGGGGTGGTTGAAGCTGGTCACGATTGCGACGGGGTTCGACAAGGACTTCGCCGACCTGCACCCGAAGCGGCTGCGGCGGATCATCCTGGGGCCGATGTATTCGGCGGGGTTCACGCTGCAATCGGGGCCGATTTCCAAGGTGCTGGAAGGCGCGAAGGCCCCGGAGGAAGAAGACTGGGCTTTGGTCTGGACGGTGGAGGATCTG
>JANMGI010000335.1:0-4322 GCA_031374565.1 Paracoccaceae bacterium
GAAATGCTGAAAGACATCTACCTTACCCTGCTGGGCGAGATCGACCGCGCCTCGATTCCGACCCGGTTCGAACGGGACGGGAAGCTTTACCTTCGACCCTAGACGCGCGGCCCGTCAGACGTGCTGCGCGCCGTTGACCTCAATCTCGGCGCCTGAGATGTAGCTGGACTGGTCCGAACACAGGAACCAGATCGCGTCGGCCACTTCCTTTGGCTGGCCAAGTCGCCGCATCGGCAGCTTTTCTACAATCTTGTCGGTTCCGGGCGACAGGATCGCGGTTTCGACCTCTCCCGGAGCGATGGCGTTGACCCGCACGCCCAAGGGTCCGAAGTCATGGGCCATTTCCCGGGTCAGTGCGGCAAGGGCCGCCTTCGATGTGGCATAGGCCGCCCCGGCAAACGGATGCACCCGGACCCCGGCGATGGAGGTGACGTTGACGATGCTGCCCTTGGTGGCGGTCAATTCATCCTTAAGTCCACGGGCCAGGATCACGCTGGAAAAGAAGTTTACGTGGAAGACATGCCCCCAGGTTCGCAGGTCCGTCTCCAGCGTGTTCAGCCGCGCGCCGCCGGGGCCTTTGGGGCTGATCCCGGCATTGTTCACCAAGGCATGGATGCGCCCGCCGACCTTGCCCTTGATCGTCTCGATGGCCGCGATGGTCTTGTTCGGATCGGCGAGGTCGATCTCGATGTGGTTTTCCTCGCCCCCCGGCCAGGGGCAGCGCGGATCGAAAGGCTGGCGCGAGCAAGTCAGGACCCGCCACCCCTCGGCGGAAAAGCGCTTGACCGTGGCATGACCGATGCCCCGGCTGGCACCTGTCAGGACCAGTGTTTTCTGCTCGGACATCTTGGGTCTCCTTTGGGGTCCCAAGCTACGCTTGCCCGCAGGGAAGGCAAGGCTTGGCCAATATGACTTGGCGGGGGGGTGGAAAAGCCGTATGCGGCCCGTCATGATGGAGGTCCCCATGAAGCAGCAGACCCTGACCATGCAAGACGCAATCACCACCGCAAAAATGCTATCCGAGGCGCTGCCCTACCTTCAGCGCTTCGAAGGGGCCGTGGTCGTCGTGAAGTTCGGCGGCAACGCCATGGGCGACGACGCGGCGATGGCGGAATTCGCCCGCGACATCGTCTTGATGAAGCAGGTCGGCGTGCATCCGGTCGTGGTGCATGGCGGCGGGCCGATGATCAACGAAATGCTGGAAAAGCTTGGGATCAAGTCGGAATTCGTGCGTGGCAAGCGGGTGACCGACAAGGCCACGGTGCAGGTGGTCGAGATGGTCCTTTCGGGTCTGGTGAACAAGCGGATCGTCCAGGCGATCATGGATGCAGGCGGGCGGGCCGTGGGAATATCCGGCAAGGACGACGACCTGATGGTCTGCGAGGCTGACGACCCCGAACTTGGCTTCGTCGGTCGCCCGGTCGAGATGAACGTGCAGGTCCTGCGCGACCTTTACAACGCCGGGATCATCCCTGTTGTAGCTCCGGTCGCGACGGGGATGAAGGACAACGAGACCTTCAACGTCAATGGCGATACGGCGGCCGGGGCGATTGCGGGGGCTTTGCAGGCCGACCGGCTTTTGCTTTTGACCGACGTGCCGGGGGTCAAGGATGCCAGCGGTCAGGTGATGACCCAGATCACGCCCGAAGAGATTCGCCAGATGACGGCGGACGGGGTGATTTCGGGCGGGATGATCCCGAAGACCGAGACGGCCCTGATGGCTATCGAGCAGGGGACTCGGGCGGTGACGATCATGGACGGCAAAGTGCCGAACGCCTGCCTGCTGGAGTTGTTCACCGACCATGGCGCGGGTAGCCAGATCCGGTCGACAGAGCCGCGGGTGAAGCCGCACATGAAGCGGTAGCTGCGGGGCGCTGTTGTGTTTCGCCGATTGGCTTATGTACTCAGCGCGTATTCCTTTCCTGCATTTGCCCGGACGGCATCGCTTTTCTTAACCCATCCCACGAATCGGCTGTAAGGTCCCGGGATGGAGCATGAACTTCTTTGGCGCGGCGGGGTGTTTCTGACGCTCTTCGTCCTTTTCGCAGGGCTGGAGGTGCTGGTGCCGCGTCGGTCCCGCAGCCTTACGCGCGGGCGGCGGTGGGCGACCAACCTGGTGCTGACAGTGCTGAACACCTTTGCGCTGCGCGGTCTGGCATTTGTGCTGCCGCTTCTTGCCATCGGGGCCGCGCTGGATGCGCGGGCGCAGGGCTGGGGGCTACTGAACCGGGTGAATTGGCCCCATTGGGCAGAACTTTTGCTGGCCGTCCTGATCCTTGACCTTGCGATCTGGACCCAGCATCTGGTGACGCACAAGGTGCCGGTGTTCTGGCGCTTTCACCGGGTCCACCATGCCGACCGCGACATGGATGTGACCACGGGGTTCCGGTTTCACCCGGTCGAAATCCTGGCCTCGATGGGGTTGAAGATCGGGCTGATCTACCTTCTTGGGCCGTCGGCGCTGGCGGTGCTGGTATTCGAGATCCTGCTCAGCGGGACGGCCCTGTTCAACCACGCGAACGTTGCCCTGCCAGCGCCGCTGGACCGCGCCTTGCGGCTGGTGCTGGTGACGCCCGACATGCACCGGGTCCACCATTCTGCGCGGCGCGACGAGCATGACAGCAATTACGGCTTTGCCCTGTCGCTTTGGGACCGGATTTTCCGCACTTATGTGCCAGAACCGATGGCAGGGCATGACGCGATGACCGTGGGGCTGGAATGGCAGGACGACAAACCGGCGCGGCTGGGGTGGGTGCTGGGACTTCCCTTCCGACGTTAGCGGCCTGGCTGGCCGAAGAGCGGCTGGAGGTTCTGGGCGGCTTTCACGTCGCCGAGGGTGAGGCGGGTTTCCCAAGCGGAACACGGACTTTGCTGATGCTGGGGCCGCAAGAGCCGGGGTTCTGGGCGCATCTGAAGGCGCAGCCGGAGTGGGATGGCTCTGACCCGGTGGACCGCTGGTCGCGACGGGTGATCGGGCGGATCGCTTGCGACCTTGGCGCAAAGGCCTTGTTCCCGTTTGGCGGGCCGCCGTATCATCCGTTCTACCAGTGGGCCTTGCGCACCGGGCGGGTCTGGGACAGCCCGGTGCGACTGCTGGTCCATGCCGGGCAGGGGCTAATGGTCAGCTTTCGCGGGGCGCTGGCGTTGAAAGAGGTCGTCGATGTGTCGCCTCCGGTAGCGCAGCCGTGCGAGGCCTGTGCCGCCCCCTGCCTGACCGCCTGTCCTGTGGGGGCCTTGACTGGCGCGGGCTATGATCTCGCCCTTTGCCACACCCATCTTGACCGGCCGGAGGGCACGGATTGCCTGTCCGGCGGCTGCCTTGTGCGCCGCGCTTGCCCGGTGTCCCAAAGCTATGCAAGACTGCCCGAACAGTCGGCATACCACATGGGGCAGTTCCACAGATGAAGCGGTTGATCCTGACGCGCCATGCGAAATCTTCCTGGGACGACCCTATGACCCCAGACCACGACCGCCCCCTGAACGACCGTGGCAAAGCGGCGGCAGCGGATCTGGGGCAATGGCTTGCCAGCCGCGATTACGTGCCGGGCGAGGTTTTGTGTTCCGATGCGCTGCGGACCCGGAAAACGTTCTCCGGCATCGCGCCTGCCCTGCCGGGGACGCCCGTGCTGGAGCTGAAACCGGCGCTCTATCATGCGGGGCCGGATGTGATGATGGCGGTCCTGCGCCATGCCAAGGACGATGTGGTGATGATGATCGGCCACAACCCTGGCATCGCGGAATTCGCGACCCGGCTGGTGGCGCACGCCCCGGCAAACCCGGAGTTCGCCCGATATCCGACGGGGGCTACGCTGGTCGTCGATTTCGATATCGCCGACTGGGGGCAGGTCGCCTTCGGCTCCGGTGTGACGGCGGATTTCATCGTCCCAAGCGAGATCGTGGTCTGACGTTTCAAAAGCCGCGTGGGCAGATTGCCCACCCTACGGGTTGCCCTACCTTCCGTCGCAGAAGCGTGGAGGAATAATGCGGGCATTGGTTCTGGGGGCCTCGGGCGGGATTGGCGGGGCTTTGGTCGCGGCGCTTCGAGTAAAGGGTGAGGTCGTGGGCCTGTCTCGGTCGGGCGATGGGTTGGATATGACCGACGAGGGGTCGGTCGCGGCTGCGCTGGGCGCGCTGGAGCCGGGATTCGACCTGATCGTGGTCGCCACCGGGGCGTTGATCATCGACGGCGTCGGACCCGAGAAGACGCTGAAGGCGGTGACTGCAAAGGCGCTGGCGGCGCAGTTCGCGGTCAATGCCATCGGTCCGGCCTTGGTGATGAAACATGCGCTGCGGCTGATGCCGCGGGACCGGGTCTCACGGCT
>JANMGI010000359.1:0-3737 GCA_031374565.1 Paracoccaceae bacterium
GGAGACCCACAAGACCCATGACCAGTTCTTTCGCATCGAAAAGGGTCACGGCGAGGTCGTGATCGACGGGACAACCCGGAAGGTGAAAGGCGGCGACGCGATCATCGTGCCCGCAGGCGCCCAGCACAACCTCATTAACACTGGCGACAAGCCGCTACGGCTTTACACGCTTTACGGTCCGCCGAACCACGTCGACGGGCTTGTGGAAAAGCGCAAGGCCGAGGCCCAAGCCTCGACCGAAGTGTTCGACGGCGTTGCCACGGAATGACCGGCGCACCCTGCTGATCGGCGGCGCGGCGGTTTTTGGCACCGCTCTGCTCGGGCTAGGTGGCCTGTTGCGCAATCTTAGCCCTGGCCGCCCCGCGCCGCTGGTCGATGCGGCGGGCCAACCGTCTGCAGGTAGCCTGTCCGAGCGGCTCTTCGTTATGATCAACGGTGTCCGACAGGGCATGATCATCCAGAGCACTGACACCGCCCACCCGGTGCTGTTGTTCCTGCACGGTGGTCCCGGCATGCCCGAGTTCTTTCTGAACACCACCCATCCGTCGGGGCTGGAGCAGGATTTCACTGTCGTCTGGTGGGAGCAGCGTGGCGCGGGTCTGTCTTTCAGTCCGGACATACCGCCAGCAAGCATGACTGTCGCGCAGTTCATCGCCGATACGATTGCCGTAACCCACTGGCTGCGACAGCGGTTTGGCAAAGACAGGATCATCCTTGTCGGTCATTCCTGGGGCAGCTTTCTGGGGATACAGGTCGCTGCCGCCGCGCCCGAGTTGTTTCACGCCTATGTCGGCATGGGACAGGTAACCCATCAATTGCAATCCGAGGTCGCAGCCCACCGCGCCATGCTGGCGCAATACCGGGCGCGCGGCGATTCTGCGATGGTCCGCAGGCTTGAGGCCGCGCCGGTCAGCATGGCGGATGGCCTGTCACCTGCCTATCTGCGCCTCCGCGACAAGGCGATGCATGGGCTTGGCTGTGGCACCACACGCGACATTGCGTCCGTCATCACCGGGGTTTTCCTGCCAGTCTGGCAGTGCCCGGCCTATACCGTTGCCGAAAAGATCGACATCTGGCGTGGCCTGTCATTCTCGCGCCGCTTCCTGTGGGATACGTTTCTGCGAACCGACCTGACGCGCCAAATCAAGGCGCTTGATCTGCCAATGTATTTCCTGAGCGGGGCGCATGATCTGACCGCGAACTACGCCCTGTCCAAGGACTTTCTTGCGCGGATCAGGGCAACGGTGAAAGGTTTCTACACGTTCCGGAACTCTGCCCACAGCCCCCTGTTCGAAGAACCTCGGCTTGGCCGCGATATCCTGACACAAGACGTGCTTTCGCGGGGAGTCCGTCTTTCGGACCAAATGGCGATCCGCTGATGCAGGTCAAGGCGGGATGCGGGTGATCGGTGCAGGGTCGGGATCAACCTAAGGCAAGGAATTCCACCATGCTGCGACCGCTGACCCTGATCTGCTGCCTGTGGGCGGCACCGGCCTTTGCCGAAACGTCGGTGCTGACCATTGCGCAAGACCGCTACGCGGCAGGAGAGACGGTGCTGTTCGACGGGCCCGCCGGGCAGGACCTGTTCATGGCCGGCAACCGCGTGACGGTGGCGTCCCCGGTTGGCGGGTCGGCCCATCTGGCCGGGAGGCGGGTGGCGGTAGAAGCGGAGGTGGCAGGTGATCTCTTCGCGGCGGGCTACAGCGTGACAGTCAAAGGCCCGGTTGGCGGTGATGCGTCTGTCACCGGATACGAGGTGGCGCTGGGGCCCATCACCGGCAACCTGCGCGCGGCGGGGTCAGAGGTGACGGTTGCCTCGGTCGGAGGCTACGCGCTGATCAGCGGAGCGGATGTAACCCTGGCCGGCGCGATTGCCGGGGATTTGGTGCTGGTGGCCGATGACATCACTTTCGGGCCGGGCGCGCGTGTGGCGGGGGCATTGACGATCTATGCAGAAGACCCCTCCAGCATCACCGTTCCTGAAAGCGTGGCCCCGGCGGCGCGGGTCAAGATCGAGACGCGGGAAAGCTACGACAAAGGTGAATGGTCTGACCGGATGCCGATGAAGGTGCCCGTCTGGCGCATCGTCGGCGGGTTCCTGATGGGGGTGCTGATCTCAGGCCTGATCGCGGCCATGGTCATCGCCGTGGCCCCCAAGGCCGTGCAAAACTGGCGCGAACTGGCACTGGCGCATCCTGGCCGGGCGATCTGGTCGGGGTTTCTGGTGACCTCGGCGCTGGCAGGATCGGGCTTCGTGCTGATGCTGACGATCATTGGGGTGTTCCTTCTGCCGGTCATGCTGATGATCACTGTCGCGGCGATCTTTGCGGGGTACGCTCTGGGGTCCTATGTCCTTGGGGTTGGACTGTGGCTGGCCGCCGGGCGTGTGATGCCGGAAGGCCTGCCAGGCAAGTTCGGGCTGGCTTGCCTTGGGGCATTCCTAGCCGGGCTGGCATGGCTGGTTCCAGTGGCGGGATGGTTCTTCGTGCTGGGCCTGACCATGCTGGGGATCGGCACTTTGGCGGCCTTTGCGCTGCCCGGCGGCTGGCTGTTGCGGCGCGATGCGGTGGCACCGTGACCATGCCGCGCCGGAGCCTGCTGATCGGCGGCGTTGCCCTCGCCGCCCTTGCTGGTGCAGGTGTGATCGGCTGGCGGCAGATGGGCTCGTCCGGCGATATGGCAGAACTTGCCGCCAGCCAGCGCCTTCCACTGCCAGCAATGCCGGTGGCGCGCGATCTGATCCGCTATGCGACGCTTGCTGCGAACGGGCACAACACTCAAGCTTGGCAATTCCGCGAGACGGCCATGGGAATCGACATTCTGCCCGATCTGTCCCGCCGGACGCCGGTGGTGGACCCGGACGACCATCACCTGTTCGTCAACCTCGGCTGTGCTGCTGAGAATTTGAGCCTTGCAATGGCGGCGCAAGGCAAAGGTGGCGAGATCACCATCGACCCCGAAGGTACAGTGCGTGTCGCCTACGGCACCTTGCGCAGCCCGGACACCGCCCTGTTCGACGCCATCCCGCTGCGGCAATCGACGCGGTCCGACTACGATGGCGCCCCGGTTGACCCTTCTGATCTTGCCATCCTGCAGGCCTCCACTCTTCCGGGGGTGGACATTGTGCTGATCACCGACCGCGCCGAAATAACGCAGCTTGGCGACCTCGTGATTGCCGCCAACACCGCCCAGATGGCCGACCCCGCCTTTGTGGCCGAGCTGAAGCATTGGCTCCGCTTCAGCCCCCATGCGGCCATGACGCCAGGCGACGGGCTTTTCAGTGCCGCCAGCGGCAACGCAGCCCTGCCAGACTGGCTCGGCCCCCGCCTGTTCGACATGGCCTTCACCCCGAAGTCCGAGAACGCGAAATATGCCCGCCAGATCGCCTCATCCTCGGGCATCGCGGTGTTCTCGGGTGCAGGGGCCACCCCGGCGCACTGGGTGCAGGTTGGGCGCGCCTGCCAGCGGTTTGCCTTGCAGGCCACAACTCTGGGGCTGAAACACGCCTTTCTGAACCAGCCGGTCGAGGTTGCTGGCTTTCGTGCCGACCTTGCTGACCTTGCAGGGCTGCCGGGGCGCAGGCCGGATATCGTGATGCGCTTTGGCCGTGCGGCAGCGATGCCGTGGTCGGTCCGCAGGCCGGTCGAGGCGGTGATGGCGTGACGCTTACCCGGCGCTGGATGCTGTCCGTGGCGCTGGTGCTGGTCGCGATGGCTGCCGCGATCTGGTGGCAATTC
>JANMGI010000394.1:0-8333 GCA_031374565.1 Paracoccaceae bacterium
GGATCGGATGTTAAGCTAGTGCATGGCACCTACCCCCGCCAGAGGCCCCGAACGGTGGAAGGGGCTGCGCAGATGCACAGCAAAAAGGGGCGACCCGAAGGCCGCCCCCCTTGCATGATCGCCCGCAGGTCAGACCGACAGACAGATGTATTTCAGCTCCATGTAGTCATCCAGCCCGTGCCGCGACCCCTCGCGGCCAAGGCCCGACTGCTTGATCCCGCCGAACGGCGCCATCTCGTTCGAAATGAGGCCGGTGTTCACTCCGACCATCCCGTACTCCAGCGCTTCCTGGACCCGGGTGACGCGGCCGATGTCACGGGCGTAGAAATAGCTGGCCAACCCGAAGATCGTGTCGTTCGCCCGCGCGATCACCTCTTCCTCGGTGTCGAACTTGAACAGTGGTGCCAGCGGCCCGAAGGTTTCCTCATTGGCGACCTTCATGTCGGGCTTCACCCCCGTCACGACTGTCGGCTGGAAGAACGTGCCCCCCAGCTCATGCCGCTTGCCGCCGGTGACGATCTTGCCACCCCCGGCCAGCACATCGGCAATATGCTCTTCGACCTTCACCACCGCATCGGCGTTGATCAGCGGCCCCGTTGTGACCCCGGCCTTCAGCCCGTCGCCGATGGACAGCTTTTCCACCGCCGCCGAAAGCTTCTTGGCGAAGGCATCATAGACCCCGGCCTGCACGTAGATCCGGTTGGCGCAGACGCAGGTCTGGCCGTTGTTGCGGAACTTCGAGATCATCGCGCCCTCGACCGCCGCATCCAGATCGGCGTCGTCGAAGACAATGAAGGGCGCGTTCCCGCCCAGTTCCATGCTGCATTTCAGGATCTGGTCCGCAGCCTGCTTCAACAGGATGCGACCCACTTCCGTGGACCCGGTGAAGGTCAGCTTGCGGATCAGCGGGTTCTCGCAGAACTCTTTCCCGATATCCGACGACCGCTTGGACGTGATGACCGAGAAGAGGCCCGCCGGAACCCCGGCCCGTTCTGCCAGCAGCGCCAGCGCCAGCGCGGACAGCGGAGACTCGGCCGCCGGACGTGCGACGAACCCACAACCCGCCGCAAGGGCAGGGGCCACTTTCCGCGCGATCATCGCGTTGGGGAAGTTCCACGGCGTGATCGAGGCCGCCACGCCGATCGGCTGCTTCAGCACCTGGATGCGCTTGTCGCGCTGGTGGCCGGGAATGATCTCGCCATAGGTGCGCTTGGCTTCCTCGCCGTAGAACTCGATGTAGGACGAGCCATAGGCAATCTCGCCCTTGGCCTCGGAAAGGGGCTTGCCCATCTCGGCGGTCAGGATCGTGGCCAGATCATCCTGGTTCGCCATGCACAGGTCGAACCACTTGCGCATGACCTGCGCGCGTTCCTTCGCCGTCCGCCCCGCCCATTCGCGGTGGGCCGTATGCGCGGCCTTGATCGCGCGGGCGGTTTCGGCACGGCCAAGATTTGGCAATTCGCAGATGACATCGCCCCGCGCGGGGTTCGTCACGGGAAAGGTCGTGCCATCGTCGGCGGCGACCCATTCGCCAGCCACATAGGACTTGAAAACCAGAAGCGAGGGGTCTTTCAGCAGCGACGCAAGGTCGGTCACGGAATCGAGCATGGGGGCCTCCATTGATTGCCCCATGGCCTGCCATGCTAGGGACCGGATGTCCAGTTTTCCGGGCGTGATCAGGCCAAGGTTTGATCAAATCCGGGGGAGGCTGGACTTGTGACGCCGGAGTTTTCGAAAACTCCGGACCGGAGCCTTCAAAGGCTCCGTCGCAATGTCTTCGAAGACATCGTCGCGTCACCCGTTCGCGTGCATCCGCTCGATGTAGGCGCGCATTTCCTCGGCCTCGTGGCGGGCGTCGCGCAGGCCTTCCATTGCGGCTTTCAGCTCGGCCTCGGTCTGGCTGATGTGGTTCATCAGTTCCGCCTCGCGCTGCTCCAGATAGGCCAAAGCCTGATCGCGCAGCTCTTCTGCCTCGTGTAGCGATTGCGCCAGCTTGTCCATCTCGGCCATGTCGCCACCCTGGACCCGGGTAAAGCGGTGCAACAGCCAGTGCGCAAACCAGCCCATCGCGAAAGCGACCAGCAGGATGATGGCGGTGGCGACGACAAATTCAGTGCGGTTCATGGGTTATTCCTCGGCCTTCAGGCCTTCGGGGCGCGGCTTTGGTGCCATGGTCTTTTCGGTGGGCGCGACCGAGGGGCTGGTATCGCCCGAGAAATCGGGTGCGCCCGCCGGGTCCGCTGCCGGGGTCGCCGTGGCGTCCTCAACCGGAGCGACAACGCCGTCACCGGCCGCAGGGTCGGTCTCAACAACGGCATCGGCCCAGGTCGCGGCAGCGGTGCCTTTCAGCACGAACTCGATCCGGCGGTTTGCCTCGCGGCCTGGCTCGGTCTCGTTGTCGGCAATCGGCTGCGCCTCGCCGTAGCCCACCGCCGTCATGCCCGAGACATCGACCCGCCGTCCCTGCAAGGCCAGAAGCACCGCTTCCGCCCGCGCCTGACTAAGCGACTGGTTGCCACCTTCTGATCCCTGACTGTCAGTATGACCGCCGATTTCCATCTGGATCGGCGGACAGGTGGCCAATATCTCTGCCAACGCGTCCAGTACCGGGCGGGCCGTGGTGGCAATCTCGGCGGACGAGGGCGTGAAGGTGATCTTCGTCTGCGCAGTGACTGCGTTTACCCGTGCCACGCATTCTTCCGGCGTCGGCAGCGAAGCGACCGGGTCCAGCGCCTCATCGTAGCGGACATTGACCTTGAAGGTTTCGCCCTGACCCAGCTCTTCGGACAGGATCTGGGTGATCTTGCCTTTCGCCGCCGTCGATCCGGTGACGCCCGTCACCTCGACCAGATCGGCGCGGACCAGAAGCTTGCCGCTGTCCACTTCGGCCAGGGCCTTCAGCCCGGCCAGCACCCGGACTGGCCAGCCGTCGGGCAGCGTGTCGTCCAGCCGCGTCGCGGTCAGCACCTTGGCCCCGGCAAAGGCCGACCGCGCGAAAGCGTCCACGGCACTGCGCTGCATCTCGTCGGTCAGCCGCCCGCGCAGCTCGACCTTGCCGTCTTCGGCCAGCGTTGCCGTGAACTCCGCCGGCCCTTGCGTCGCGGTTTCCTTCTTCTCCAGCGTCGAGGTCAGCGAGAAGACATCCGGCAGCCCGGTCTCCAGATCGCCCACCACCTTGTCGAAGGTCGCCTGCGGCACGTCGCTTCCCGCAAGGAGGGTGACATCGGCGTCCGAAAAGGTGATCGACCCCGATCCCAGTTCCGTCACCGCGCGAAGGGCCAGGCTGACCGCTTCGGCCCACCGGGGTGTCGGCGTGCCCAGGCCGATCTGGCAGACCGATGCGCCCTCGACCCCCGCCGTCGTCGCAGCGCGCAGGATCTGTGCCCGCGCCCGGTCGGTATCGGCCGAACAGCTGTCAAACCGCGCGCCTTCGGCATCGACGACGAAGCGCATCGTGAAGGGCGTGATCACCGGGCGCGGGGCTGAAATCTCCAGCACCAGCTGCACGCCTTTCGGGGCGATGGCGCGCAACGCGGTCTCCAGCTTGCGCTTTTCGTCCTCGCTGTCGGCAATCGCCTTCACCTCGACCACGTCCGCCGAAACCGAGATCTTCGACCGTTCCAGCCGCCGCAAGGCCTCCAGCCCGAAGGCGAGCGCGGCATTCCAGGTGTCAGGTGCCGGATAATCTGCCGTCTCGATCATGTCGGGCAGCTCGGTCCCCGGGGCAAGGTCCGCCGCCTCGGCGGTCAGCTGCGCCTCGCCCAGGCCATCCGTGCCCGCGCTTTCCGGCATCAGCCCGATCAGCTGGATACCGTCTTCCGTCCGCAGCATCTGGACCGAGAACCTCGGCGCCTCGATCCCTGTCGTCGGGGCCACATCCAGCCCGTCGCGGATGCGCGAGGTGTCGATCAGCCCGCCCACCATGTTGACCGCGCGAAACCGGTCCGCCTCACGCGGGGCAGTGCCGGTCAGGTGGACCTGCAAGCCATCGGTCGCGACGGTGATCCAACCGATCCCGGCCTCGGCAAGCTTGGCCGTCACCACCTTTTCGGTCCGCGATTCGATCACCAGCGCCGCCCCGAACGCGACCGAGAACATCACCCCCGCCGCCAGCACGAACGCCAGCAGTGCAAGGGTATTGGACGACAGCTTGGCGATGCGAGGCAGCAACGGGTGACTTCCGGTAAACTCAATCTGAAAAGCAGACTCAGGCGCAGGCGCGCGCCCCCTGCTTCCTAGGGGTTTGGGCGGCAGGGTTCAACCAAGCCATGCGGCGACGGCAAGAAACGGCACGGGGATCAGCCCCGCATCCCGGTTTGCCCGGAACACCTTCAGACAGGACGCCGGGTTGTCCAGGTCCAGTTGCCGCATCTGCCAGCCAAAGTGCCACCCCATCGCCCAGACGCCCCCCAGTGCCACCACGAAGCCCAAGGGCCTGCGCGCCTCGGCATGGGCCAGCACCACGGCTGCGGCAAACAGGATCAGCGTCAGCCCGGCAAACCCCCACAGCCAGCCCCGGCTTCGGTCGCCAAACAGCCGCGCCGTCGACTTCACCCCGATCAGCGCGTCATCTTCGCGGTCCTGATGCGCATAGATCGTGTCGTAGTACAGCGTCCAGGCAATCCTGGCCAGATACAGCGCCACAGCCGCCGGGGGCACCGTCCCCGCATGGGCCGCCCAGGCCAGCAGCGCACCCCAGTTGAACGCCAGCCCCAGAAAAACCTGCGGCCACCAGGTGAACCGCTTGGCGAACGGGTAGATTGCCACCAGCGCGAGCGACGCAACCCCCAGCCCCACCGCCAGCCAGTTGTAGCTGAACAGGATCCCCGCCGCCAAAAGCGCCTGCACCACCATCCAGACCAGCGCGCCCCGCACCGTGACCTGGCCAGAGGGCAAGGGCCGCGACCGTGTCCGCGCCACTTGCGCGTCGATGTCGCGGTCAGACATGTCATTCCAGGTGCAGCCCGCCCCGCGCATCAGGAACGCCCCGATGCCACAGGACAGCACCAACCACAGGTCCCACGGCTTGAACCCGCCCGCCCCCCCCGCCAAGGCCAGCGCCCAAAGACAGGGGATGAACAAAAGCCAGGCCGGCTTGGGGCGGTCGGCGCGGGACAACCGCAGATAAGGTCGCGCTGGTGCCGGGGCGAAGCGATCAACCCAGTTGCCCTGTTCGGCATCCGCCACGATTCCAACCGGTTCGGCCTCTGGCATTTGCGGCGCTTGGGACATAGGTTCTGGCTCATGGATGCGAAGATCAGGCTCTATGTAGATCAGCCCCTTGGCCCGGGGCAAGCCGTGGCCCTGTCGCAAGATCAGGCGCATTACCTGACGGGGGTGATGAGGCTGACCGCTGGCACGCCGATCCTCCTCTTCAACGGCAAGGACGCTGAGTATCGCGCGACCCTCACCAACGCCTCCAAACGTGGCGCCATCGCCACCTGCGACATCCAGACCAAACCCCTGACGCTTCCCCCCGACCTCTGGCTCCTCTTCGCCCCGATCAAGAAGGCCCGCACCGATTTCATCGTGGAAAAGGCCGTCGAACTGGGCGCATCCCGCATCCTGCCCGTCCAGACCCGCCACACCAATTCCGACCGCATCCGGCAGGACCGCCTGCAAGCCCACGCGCTTGAGGCCGCCGAACAATGCGGCGCGACCTACGTGCCAGAGGTGACGGACCTCCACCACCTCGACAAGCTTCTCGCCCAATGGCCAACGGAGCGCCGCCTGTACTGGTGCGACGAAACGGCCCTCGGCCAGCCCGCCACGATCACCCCCACCGAAGGCCCGGCCGCCATCCTGATCGGTCCCGAAGGCGGCTTTTCCGCTGATGAGGCCGCGAAGCTTCGCGGCAAACCGCATGTCACGCCGATCTCCCTCGGCCCCCGCATCCTGCGCGCTGACACCGCCGCCGTCGCCGCCCTCACCCTCTGGCAAGCCGCTTGTGGGGACTGGCGATGATCCGCGAGGCCGGGCCGGACGACCACGCCGAAGTCGAAGCCCTTCTGACCGCCCGCGTCGATCAGGCGATGTTCCCGCTGTCGAACCTGCGCACACATGGCATGACCAAGGGTGCTTTCCCAAGCGACCACGACCACGCAACACGCGTCTGGCGCACCGCGCGCAGTCTCATCGCCCTGACCAAAGGCGGCATGATCCTGCCGCTCCTCGACGGTACCCCCGACCTTTCCGGCCTCAAGACCGCCCTTGACGGCCTTGCCGTCGCAGGGTCGGTCGGCCCTGCCGCCTCGGCCCGACCGATCCTTGCGGCCCTCGGCCTTGAAAGCCTTCCAACGAACACCAACCGCGACGAACCCGGCTTCACTCTCGACCTCGCCCGCCTCGACACCCCCGACCTTCCCGACACAACGCTCCGCCCGATCACTGCGCAGGACCGTCCCTTTCTTACCGACTGGCGCGAAACCTACCTCGGCGAAGTCCTTGGCCTTTACGGCGCAGACGCCCGCGCGACGGCCAAAGCCGACCTCGACGGCTACCTTGCCCGCGACAGCCACCGTCTTCTCCTCCACCACGACCAGCCCGTCGCACTGACCGGCTTCAACGCAATCCTGCCCGAGATCGTCCAGGTCGGCGGCGTCTATAGCCCGCCCGATCTGCGGGGCAGGGGCTATGCCCGCCGCGCCGTGGCCCTGCATTTGATGGAAGCCCGCGCAAAAGGCACCCGTCGCGCTGTCCTCTTTGCCGCCAACGCCGCTGCCGGCCGGGCCTACCGCGCCATCGGCTTTCAGCCGGACGCCGACTTCACCCTCTTCCTCCTCGCCACCCCCATCCGGATCGCCGCATGAGCCTGATCCGTCCCGAACTCCTTTCCGCCGTGTCCCGCAACGCCGAGGTTCTCGCGGCTCTCGCCCTCGCCACCTTTGGACTCTGGACCGCAAGCAAGGGCGGCTACCTGCTCACGCCCTTGGGACTGGCCCTTCTCGCGCTTGGCGCGGGATGGGCGCTGACCGCCTGGCGTCGCCTCCGCTTTCAGCAGGACGGTGAGGCCCCGGGTATCCTGCGCGTCACCGAAGCCCAGATCGCCTATTTCGGCCCCCGCATCGGCGGCTTCGTCGGCCTGCCTGACCTGACCGAAATCCGCCTTCTTACCCTGCGTGGCCGCCGGATATGGAAGCTGAAGCAGGGCGACGGCCAGCTTCTTCACATCCCGGTCGAAGCGAACGGGGCCGAGGCCCTGTTCGACGCCTTTGCTACACTGCCCGGCATCGACATGGCCGCCCTTGTCGCTGCACTTGGCGCGGACGCCCCACCCTCCGACACCCGCGTCATCGCTTTGGCCGAAGTTGACCGCCTGATCTGGACCCGCAAAGGCGCGGGCATTGTCGCAGTCTGAAACCTTCGCCGAAAGATTATGGCACCCGGCATCGCCGATCCGCTGCACACCTGACAATCCTTCTGTTCAAATCCTAACAGAACTATAACGTGACTTCGCAACCCCTTGATTTCGTTGGATCGGAAAAACTGTCCACCGTGGACATTGCTCACGTCCCCCGCGACCCCCCTTGACTTGCCCCCCGCCGCGCGACACCTCTTGGCCCGCTCGGCTGCCTTGGCCGAAGCCCAGCCGAAACAGCCAGAGTCCCGGAGCCCGTCCCCATGTCCATCCCACAATCCGGCGGCGGCCCGATCGAAAGCTTCGACCAGCTTGCCGCCTACATGGAAGCCGGTTGCAAGCCCGCCGCCAACTGGCGGATTGGGGCCGAGCATGAGAAGTTCGGCTGGCTGACCGACACCCGCCAGCCGCTCCCCTACGCTGGCGACCGTTCGATCTCGGCCATCTTCTCGGCCCTTGAGGCCCGCTTCGGCTGGACCCCGGTGCGTGAGGGCGAGCATGTGATCGGCCTCACCCGGAACGGAGCCAACGTCAGCCTTGAACCCGGAGGCCAGTTCGAGCTTTCGGGTGCCCCCCTCGTATCGTCGCTGGAGGTTGGGGCCGAGTTGCAAAACCACCTCGACGAGGTCCGCCAGATCGCCGACCCGATGGGGGTCCGCTTCATGGGGATCGGTGCTGCCCCGGAATGGACCCACGATCAGATGCCGGTGATGCCCAAGGGACGCTACCGGCTGATGACCGATTACATGGGCCGCGTCGGCACCCACGGCACGCAGATGATGTATCGGACCTGCACCGTGCAGGTGAACCTTGACTACGGGTCGGAAGCTGACTTCGTGCAGAAGATGCGCGTGGCCCTCGCCCTCCAGCCGGTCGCTACTGCGCTGTTCGCGTCGTCGCCGTTCTTCGACGGCAAGCCGAACGGCCACCGCAGCTGGCGCAGCCGCATCTGGCGGGGCTTGGACAACAGCCGGAC
>JANMGI010000399.1:0-2408 GCA_031374565.1 Paracoccaceae bacterium
TGATCGGATCTATGGCGGCGATGGCGCGGATCAGCTTTCGGGCGGCGCGGATACTGACCTGATCTACGGAGGCCTCCTAAACGATACCATCGACGGCGGCACAGAGAACGACACCCTCTATGGTGACGAAGGCGATGACAGCGTCGTTGGCGACACGGGACGGGACGCGCTTTACGGCGGGGTCGGCAGTGACCAGCTATACGGCGGAGCCGAGAATGACACTCTGACAGGCGATGCCGGTCTGGACACGCTTTACGGCGGCGATGGCGCGGATCAGCTGTCCGGAGGCGATGATGCCGACCTGCTTTACGGTGGCATAGCGGCAGATACGCTGTATGGCGGGGCCGCAAATGACACGCTTTTTGGCGATGTCGGCAATGATTTTATCCTGGGTGGCGTTGGGGCTGACAGCCTTTTCGGCGGAGCGGACCGCGACCTTTTCTTGTTCCAGGATGGCAACTTCGCGGTCGGAGACTCGGTCGACGGAGGCAATGCGGGCGACGATGTCGACATTCTGGACCTCTCTGGCTACGGCTGGGCCCGGACCGACATCACCTACACCACGCCAGACCGACAGAACGGTTTTGTCGACTTCTTCAGCGCGACGGGCGCCTATCTGGGCCGGATGTTCTTCACCGAGATCGAGCAGGTCATCCCCTGCTTCACCGCCGGAACATTGATCGACACGCCGACGGGACCAAGATCGGTGGAAAGCATTCCGACGGGTGATCTTGTCCTGACCCTGGATGACGGGGCGCAGACTGTCCGGTGGGTTGGGCATCGCAGGCTTGGGGTGGCCGACCTGCTGGAAAATCCCGACTTTCAGCCGGTTACCCTGGAACCCGGGTCACTTGGACCGGGCCTGCCGGACCGGACACTTGTTCTGTCGCCGCAACACCGTGTGCTGTTGTCCGGGGCGCGGTGCGAACTTTACACCGGCGAGGCCGAGGTTCTGGCTCCGGTCCTTCATCTGGTCGGGGCGCTTGGCGTGCGTTGGTCCTTGGAGCCGGTGACCTACGTCCACATCATGTTTGACCGCCACCAGATCGTGCGGACCCATGGCATCTGGAGCGAAAGCTTTCAACCCGGCGCTGGCGCGATGCAGTCCATGCCCGACGCGCAACGCGAGGAGCTTTTCCTGCTCTTTCCCGAGCTTGCGGCCAAGGAAACCTATCCCGCCGCGCGCGTGACGCTGAAGTCGCATGAAACACGCATTCTCCTGCACGCCGGACTGTGACGGAATTGCGATCATTCGCTAAAAGCCCATCGGTTAAGCGGCTGTAAAGCCTGCGTCTGCTATCCATGACCTTGGGTAAAAAGGGTGATGTGGGATGGCTGCGCAAAGCAATGTCGCGCCGGTCATCATCAAGCGGAAGAAGGTCATCAGTGGCGGGGGCCACCATGGCGGGGCCTGGAAAGTGGCGTACGCTGACTTTGTGACCGCCATGATGGCGTTCTTTCTCTTGATGTGGCTGTTGAACGCGACGACGGAAAAGCAACGGAAAGGGATTTCGGATTACTTCAATCCGACGATCCCGGTGAACCGGATTTCGGGCGGGGGTGATGGTGCCTTCGGAGGCAACAGCGTCTTTTCCGAAGAGACGATGGCCCACACCGGCACCGGCGCCATGGACCGCAAGACAGCGGCGGCGGCGGCGGACGCCACCGGAAAGAATGCCGGTCAGGGGGCCGCAGGTGAAGGAAGTGCGCAATCCGAGCTTGAAGATGTCGAAAAGGCGCTTCTGGCCAGGGGTGGCGAAAGCAACACGATGGAGCGTCTCTTGCGCCATGTCGTCACCAAGGTCACCGATGAAGGGCTGGTGATCGAGCTGTTCGATCTTCCCTATGCACCGCTTTTCGATGTGGATACCGCCGAACCGACGCAAACCTTGCTGGCGCTGTCCGACCTTCTGGCCGAGGTGCTGAACCTCACCACCAACGAGATTGCGGTTTCGGGTCACTTGCGCGCCCATCCGGTGACGTTGATCGACAACCCGGTCTGGGATCTGTCGTCCCTGCGGGCGCAAAGCACCCGCAAGATGCTGGAGGATGCCGGGATCGACACGGCGCGGATGCAGCGCGTCTCGGGCTATGCCGACCGCAAGCCGGTGGTGTCGGACCCGACCGCGATACGCAACAACCGGATCGAGGTTATCCTTCTGCGACGGGATCGATAGTCGTTCAAATTTTATCCGTTAGGTCTGTGTTAAGCGCATTCGGTGCAGGGTCGGCCCACCAGGAGTCGAAGCTGCAGAAAGGCGCTTTCCATGACAATTTCCTCCTCGCTCAGTGCGGGTGTGGCCGGGCTGAACGCGAATGCGACCCGTCTGGCCTCAATCTCCGACAACATCGCGAACTCAAGCACCTACGGCTACAAGCGCGCGTCGACCGACTTCACCAGCATGGTC
>JANMGI010000453.1:0-2546 GCA_031374565.1 Paracoccaceae bacterium
CACCGCCCGAACCGAGCCCAGCCGCTGGCACCTGGCCCTTTTCCACTGGCCGGGCGCAAGGCTGACGGGCCGGGTTCTGCCATATCCGCTTCCCGACGAACCCCCTTCGCCCCTTGATTGCAGACCTGACCGGTCGGGCAGCCGTGGCTGGCCCCGACGCTGAACCGTCACATCGCGCTTGGATCTCCGCCCCCCGCAAACTGGCCTTGGGTTGCCGCGAACCAGCATCAGGACAGGGCCCGCTCCGGAATGCGCCGAGTCTGGAAACCGGTCTTCGATTGCTCGAAGCCCGCGTCGCGATAGAATTTCAGGATCGCCGGGTCATCCGAGCCGGTCAGCAACATGACCTTGTAGCACCCTGCACCCCAGGCAGCATCGGTAGCGGCCCGAAGCATCCGCCCCCCGATCCCGCGCTTGCGGAAATCGCCATGGGTCACGACGTTTTCGACGAGACCATAGGACCTGCCACCTCGCGTCAAATTTGGCACAACAACCAGCGAGCAGGACCCGACCGGCAGCGGGCCGATCTCTGTCACGAAAATCGCACTTCCGGGAAGACCAGACAGCCTTTCCAGAATGACCGCACCTTCCCCGGCTTCGACCCGCTCATCGTCGGGCGTCAGGTGCTGATAGAGGTCAAGCAGCCTGGCAAGATCCGCACACACAGCCGGTCGGATCTGCAGTGTGTCCCGTTCGATATGGCCTTCAGCACCATTTCTGATCAGGAATTAAGATTTCCCTAACTTCCGCGACCAAGTTCTTGAAATCAAACGGGTCTCAGATTTTGTCCACCGTGGACAGATTTCCTCACACCCCGTAGATCGCCCCGAACTTGGCCTCCAGATAGTCCAGAAGCGGACCCTCGGACGGCTCGAACCCGCAGGCCCGCCGCACGACATCCCGGGGCTCATAAAGGCCTCCATGCCGCTGCAACCTGTCGCGCAGCCACCCCGTCGCGGCACTGACGTCGCCCCCTGCCATCTGGCTGTCCAGCCCCGTCAAATCCGCCCGCAAGGCCTTCACCAGACACCCCGCATAGACGTTCCCCAGCGTGTAGGTCGGGAAATAGCCGAACAATCCGCAGGACCAGTGCACGTCCTGCAGCATCCCGTTCGAGGGCCGGTCCACCGCCACGCCAAAGTCCGCCCGGAACCGGTCATTCCACGCCGCCTCCAGATGCTCGACCTGCAACTCGCCCCGGATCAAGGCCCGCTCCAGATCGAACCGCATCATCACATGCAGGTTGTAGTGGACCTCATCGGCCTCGGTCCGGATGTACCCCGGATGCACCCGGTTCACCGCCTTGTAGAAGGCGTCCCCGTCGGCAATCCCGAAGTCCCCGAAGACCTCCCGCATCCGCCCGAACAGCCACCCGGTGAACGCCCGGCTGCGGCCAAGCTGGTTCTCATAGGATCGGCTCTGGCTTTCATGCACCCCCATCGACACGCCCGCCCCAATCGGGGTCAGCGCATAGGAGGGGTCGATCCCCTGCTCATAGGCCGCGTGCCCGACCTCGTGGATCGTCGAGTAAAAGCAGTTGAACGGGTCCGCCTCGTTGACCCGCGTGGTGATCCGCACGTCGTGGCCCGAGCCGGACGAGAACGGATGCACCGCCAGATCCACCCGCCCCCTCGACCAGTCGTACCCAAACACCGTCGCCAATTCCTTCGACAGCGCCAGCTGAGCGTCCGTCCCGAAGGTCCCGACCACTCCCTTCGGCGCCGCCGCCCCCAATACCTTCGCCCGCAAGGCCACCAACCGAGGCCGCATCGCATCGAACATCGCCGCAATCGCCGCCCCGGTCATCCCCGGCTCATAGTCGTCGACCAGCGCGTCGTAAGGATCACCCCCTGCCGCCAGAGCCGCCCCCTCGGCCCGCTTCAGGTCCACCACCTTCCGCAGGGTCGGCAAGAACCCCGCCACATCCTCGCGCCCCCGGCACTCGGCCCAGACGCCTTGCGCCAGAGACATCGTCGTCGCGATTTCCTCGGCCAGCTTGGCCGGCACCTTCATCGTCCGCGCATAAGACCGCCGGATTTGCCGCAGCTGGGCCTCGCCCACCGCATCCGGTGCGACGGCACCCTCAAGCCAACCGTCCAGCCGAGCATCCGTCCGCCGCGCGTGCAGCACACCTTCCAGCGCCCCGATCTCTTCGGCCCGCTGCCCGGCCGCGCCCTCGGGCATCACCGTTTCCTGGTCCCAGCCCAGCCTCCCCGCGACCTGAGCCAAAGCCTCGGTCTGGCGCTGGAACGCCATCAGGTCCTCAAACGCGCTCATGCCGTGCCCTCCCGGATCGACCCTGCAATGGGGTACAAAGACAGATGCCGCGCCCGCAGGATCAGCACCCAAAGGATCACCGCGCCAATCTGGTGGGTGATCGCAACATGGACATGCGCCGCGGTCAGCGCGGTGACGATCCCCAGCACCATCTGGAAGACCAGCATCGCCATCACCTGATGGAACGCAGCTTGCGTCGCCTGATAGCTGGACTTTCGCCCCCGCAGCCAGACCACGACGCCAAAGGCGACCAGCAGATACCCCGACAT
>JANMGI010000473.1:0-1764 GCA_031374565.1 Paracoccaceae bacterium
GAGAAGCCCCAGCCGCCGAATTCCTCAGGGATCGTCAGACCCAGGAACCCCGCATCCGCCAGGTCCTTGTAGTTCGCCGTCGGGAACGACGCCTCGTCATCCACCGCCTTGGCACGCGAGGCGAAGACCGGCCCCATCGCGTTGATCTTCGTCAACGCCGCCGCCACTTCGGGTCGGACGCGGGACATGTCGTAGTAATCGGCCGGGCTGCTCATCGGCATTGCGGCACCATGGGTTTGCGCTGGGGTTTGAACGTTCATCAGGCAAGGTCTCCTTGCAGAACGCCGTCCTTGACGACGACGCGCCCGTCGAGGGCAATGGTGCAGTTGCGCATCGGCAAGTCGAAGTGGCCCAGCGTGTACCGGCCGGCATACTGGTTTGCGCCCGTTGACCACAGGAACGACCCTGCAATCGCCCGGAATTCGACTGCCTGCATGTCTCGCTTGTCGTACATGGCGGCGCTGACCCACTTAGCGCCCGAGTTCACACCCCAGCCGACATGGGAAATACCAAACGCGTTCCGGTCATCCCAAGCTTCTAGGTATTCGCGAAGGTGCAGCGCATCGATGCCGTCGCCGTCGATCGTCGTGATGAAGTCGCTTTCGATCCGACAGTCGATCCGGCTGGTGAGACAGGTCTTGAACGTGAGATTCATGTCGCCGACGTCCATGACCACCCGCCCGTTCACTGCTCCGTTGCCGGGGAAAGCCAGGCAAAGCCCGCCCGGCCAATGCGCAACCGCGCCGGGGTGGGTGCCAAAGCCCGGCGTCCCGCCACAGGGCGCGTCGATCAGGTTGACCGTCAGGTCCGTTCCCGCGGCCGAAGTCACCCGCATTTCGCGTGCCTCACGCAGCATCTGGATGCCGATTTGCACTCGGGCTGCATCTTCGGCCTTCGGCTCTGTTCGCTCCAGGATCTCGGGGTTTTCGTTTGCGATCACCAAAAGTCGGGTTCCCGCAGCCTCGATCACCGGCCACTCGGGCGCGTGGATCAGGCCCTCGACAGTGCAGTCGACAATGACCTCAACCAGCTTCAGCGCCTCGATAACAGCGCGATTGCCCTGGATAGCCCAGCTGGTGCCAGTCGACTTGACCGGAACAGGCGCGGTTTGCGGCGGTGTCGGCATCTGAATCATGCAGAAGTCGGCGCCGAGGTCATAGGCCGCCAGTTCGCAAAGATGCACCAGGACGGGTCGCGATTGGGTCTCGGAGATGATCGCGATCTCGGTGCCTTTCCCGATTCCGTTTAGCGTCAGAACGCGGCGGAAGGCCGCAAGCCACTTGCCCTCGATCCGTTCCTGCAACATCCGCGCCCCCCGAACATATAGTACGTCGATTCGCCCAATCGGCAAATTTCTTTACTGATTAGTATAGTTTTTCACGAACACACGGTCTGTCAACACTTTTCGAAGAAGGCAAGTTCATGGTGGCACCACAATGACGTGTCAGCCTCCAGACCCCGGAGATCATCCAGATCAGGACAATCCGGCCAGTCATCTCCAGCGCAGGCCTGCAACTCCAGGTCTATCTCTGAACTGCTGCTGATGCTGAGAGACGCGCACACAACAAGCGCCGCAACTCCGCCGGACCGACCCAGTATGCAATCCCAGGAAAGTCACGCATTCCAGCCTTGCTGGCTGGGCTGACCAAGACTACACCGCTTTCGAGACATAGTTTAGTCAACAATATGGGTTAGTTCCCAGAATCATACGTTGTTCCAGGCAAGATCTTTGCAGGCAAGAATCATGGGATTTGATAACCTTCA
>JANMGI010000476.1:0-2516 GCA_031374565.1 Paracoccaceae bacterium
ACGACGCGCACCTCCTCCAGCACATCCGCGACATAGGCCCCGTAGCAGCCCGCATTCATCCGCACCGCCCCACCGATGCTGCCGGGAATGGTGCGCAGAAAGGTCAGGTCCAGCCCCGCCTCAGCCGCGCGCCTCGCCACATGAGCGTCCAGCGCCCCCGCCCCGGCGATCACCCGGTCGCCCTCAATCGAAATCCCGTTGAACCCCCGCCCCAGCCGGATCACCACCGCCCGGATGCCGCCGTCCCGCACGATCAGGTTCGACCCGACCCCCATCGGAAAGACCCGCACGCCGGGGTCCAATGCGCCAAGGAATGCCGCAAGGTCGGCTTCATCGGCAGGTTGGTAAAGCCAGTCCGCAGGCCCGCCGACCCGCAACCAGGTCAGGTCAGCCAAAGACCGGTTCGGCGTCAAAGCGCCACGCGTTTCAGGAATTTTGCTCATCGTGCCCGGTTTCTGCGGCGCTTTTCGGCCCGGCGCAAGCAATTAGCCCCGACGCCACTTTGCAATCGCGATCCCGCCCAACGCGCCCAGCAACACCGGGAAGGAGAAGGCCAGCGAGGCCAAGGCCATCTGCAAGCCCTCGGTGAAACCCAGACCCTCGCTTTGCCATTGCGACGCGGTTACAACGACCAACGCCAAAAGCGGCATGACCAAAGCTGCCCCCCAGCCATAGCGCCGGGTCATCGCGTAGGACAGGACTCCGGTGAAAAAGACGGTCCCCAGACCGACCGCCCAAAGATACCCGTACATGCCCTACCCCATCTGCCGACGCAGCCAGCGCCAGAAGAACACCACCGGCCAGCGCAGGATCGACGCCCCCGCCACCAGAAGAAGAAGACCAACAATCGGCCCCGCCTCATAGGTCGCCCAGCCCAGCAGCGGCACGCCCAATGCAATCAACCCGTAGGCCACCCGCCAGTGCTTGTCGCGCGATGGAAACATCGCGATCACATTCGCCGCGATCAGCCAGACCAGGCACAAAGACAGCGGCAGCATCACTTCTCCAGCTCCTTCGGCAACGGAGCCTTTCGGCCCATCGCCCGGCGCAAGAAGTACAGCAGCGGATTGCGGAACATCGACAGGAAAGCGAAAAGCCCGATGGCCAGCCACATCCAGCCGTGCACATAGCCGATCCAGACCAACTGCACGGGTGCCGCGCCCAGCAAAGCCAGTCCCGGCACCATCTGCCGCCGCATTGGCAGCATGGCGGTCGCCGTGGCGGCCAGCACCCAAAGGCAGCCCAGGATCAAAGGCAGGCTCATGTGCGCACCGTTAAGGGCCGGGACCAAATTCCTTGAGCGGAATTTGCAAGACTTTTCGAAAAGTCTTGGCCCCCCCTCATGCCGCCTTGCCCATCAGTTTCCCGGGCAGTGCATTGGCCCAGGCACTGATCGTGCCGGCCCCAAGGCAGACCACCATATCCCCGGGTCGGGCCTGTTCCTTGACCAGTCGGGCCAGTTCGGATTCGTCGGCCAGCGCTCGGGCATGCCGATGGCCATGCGCGATCAGCCCGGCCACCAGATCATCGCGGCTGGCCCCGGGGATCGGGTCTTCGCCCGCCGAATAGACGTCGGCAATGGCCACCACATCGGCTTCGTTGAAGCAGGTGCAGAATTCCTCGAACAGGTTGGACAACCGCGTATAGCGGTGCGGCTGATGGACGGCAATGATCCGCCCCTTGGTGGCCTGCCGCGCGGCCTTCAGAACCGCCGCAATTTCAACCGGGTGATGCCCGTAATCGTCGATGATCGTGACGCCGTTCACCTCGGCCACCTTGGTAAAGCGCCGGTTCACCCCCGCAAACCCGGCCAGGGCCTCGCGGATCTCATCTTTCTTCATCCCAAGATGCCGCGCCACCGCGATCGCCGACAAGGCGTTACTGACGTTGTGATCCCCCGGCATCGGCAGGGTGCAACCCTCGATCATCCCGCCTTCGCCCTGAAGCGCCACGTCGAAATGCGCCACACCGTTTTCATAGGTCAGATTTACCGCCCGCACGTCGGCTTGCGCGTTGAAGCCGAAGGTCACGACCCGGCGGTCGGCGATCCGGCCAACCAGCGCCTGCACTTCCGCATGGTCGGTGCAGCACACAGCCAGCCCGTAGAACGGCACGTTCGACACGAAATCCAGGAACCCCTTCCGCAAGGCGTCAAAGGTATGCCAATGCTCCATATGTTCCGGGTCGATGTTGGTCACGATGGCGATGGTCGCCGGAAGCCGGTTGAAGCTCCCATCCGACTCGTCCGCCTCGACCACCATCCACTCCCCCGCCCCGGCCCGCGCGTTGGACCCGTAAGCGTGGATCACGCCACCGTTGATCACCGTCGGGTCAAACCCGCCCTTGTCCAGAAGCGTCGCGACCATCGTCGTCGTCGTCGTCTTGCCATGCGTCCCGGCAATGGCAATGTTCGACTTCAGCCGCATCAGTTCCGCCAGCATCTCGGCCCGGCGCACCACCGGCAGCTTGCGACGCCGCGCTTCCTCAAGTTCCGGATTACCCGGCTTGATCGCGGA
>JANMGI010000527.1:0-2446 GCA_031374565.1 Paracoccaceae bacterium
CGCTTGGCCTCGAAGAACCGTGCGATCCATTCCGCGAAACGCGGGCCTTCCGTCTTCAGGACGCACGAGGCCCGCGCCATCTGTCCCACCTCGACTGGTACCTTCGGGGCGAACTCCTCGACCAGCGCCGCCAGAAACTCCAGTGTCATTTCCGGGTGATACTGCGTGGCAAAGACCGTATCGCCGATCCGGTAGCACGCTGCCGGACAGCCGGGGCTGACCCCGACCACCTCTGCCCCGGGTGGCAGGGACGTTACCTGTTCGCCATGCGCCGCCGCCAGCCGGAAGCGTGGGACCGGGTCCATCCACGGGGCAGAGGAGACGACCTCGGTCTGCGCTGTCCCCAGCACGAACGGCCCCGGATTTGGCCCCACCACACCGCCCAAAGCCTTGGCAATCGCCTGATGCCCGAAACACGCCCCTGCCAGCGGTTTCCCTGCCGCATAAGCCCCTCGGATCAGCACAAGCAGCCGCTCGATCCAGCCGTCTTCATCATGCACTGACGACGGGCTTCCCCCGATCAGGAACCCGTCAAACTCTTGAATGTCATCCGGAAACTGACCCTTGGTCAGGTCAAAGCCAGTGACTTTCCATCCCGGCCGCACCCCATGCAGCAACACCTGGAACTTCTCCACATCCCGCGGATGCCGCGCGGCAAAGGCGCTGTCATCCGTGTTCGTCGCCAGCACAGCGATATGCATGAGATTTCCCTTTACATATTTAACATGTTCATCATTATACAAACCACGCCGTAAGGCAAGGAGCGTTAGATGACCATCTGGACCCCCACCGACGACGGCCACGCCGACCTGACCAGCCACGACACCTTCCTTGCCGGTGCCCCCCACAACACCTTCGCCCGCCTCCGCCGCGACGATCCCTGCCACTGGACTGACTACCCGGCAGGTCAGGGCTTCTGGTCCCTCACCCGGCACGAAGACATCCTCAAACTCAACGGCCAGCCCGACCTCCTCTCCTCGGCCCGTGGCATCAGGATGGAGGATCAAAGCTATGAGGAATACCTCGCCCGCCGCACCTTCCAGGAGACCGACCCGCCCGACCACATGATGACCCGGGTGAAGGTCGCGAAGGCCTTTTCCAAACCCGTCATCGCCACCTTCGAGCAATCCATCCGCGACCTCTGCGCCAGCATCGTTGATACCGCCCTTGAACGCGAAACCTTCGACGCCACCAAGGACATCGCCCGCGAACTTCCCATGCGCATGCTGGGCCGCATCGTGGGCCTGCCCGACGAAGACCTGCCGTGGCTTGTGGAAAAGGGCGACGCCCTCATCGCCAACACCGACCCCGATTTCACCCCCCATGTCCTCGACAAGCTGACCACCGACGAGTTCCGGATGATGCCCTTCAACTCCCCCGCAGGGGCGGAACTTTTCGTCTACGCCAAGGACCTGATGGCCCGCAAAACCGCCAGCGGAGACACCCAAGGCGTCCTCCACATGATCCTGCAACCTGGCCACGACGGCCAGGTCATGCCCGAAAACGAGTTCCGCAACTTCTTCTGCCTCGTGGTCGCCGCCGGGAACGACACCACCCGATACTCCATCGCCGCAGGCCTTCAAGCCCTCGCCCACCAGCCCGAACTCCTCCCCCTGATCCAGTCCGGCGCCGTCGACGACACCATGGCAGACGAGATCATCCGCTGGGCCAGCCCCACCTCCTACTTCCGCCGCACTGCCACCCGCGATTTCGACCTGCACGGCAAGGCGATCAAGGCGGGCGACAAGGTCCTCTACTGGTTCGCCTCCGCCAACCGCGACGAGGCCGCCTTCGACCAGCCCTTCCGCGTCGACCTCGCCCGCGCCCCGAACAAGCACCTCGCCTTCGGGCAGGGCGGCCCGCACCTCTGCCTTGGCATGTGGCTTGCCCGGCTGGAAGTCCGCGTCCTCTTCCAGGAACTGGCCAAGCGCATCAAATCCATCGAACCTGCGGGAGAGCAGAAATTCCTGCGCTCCAACTTCGTGGCCGGGTTGAAAAACCTGCCCGTCCGCGTGACGCTGCAATAACACCGGGAGGATAGACCATGGCCAACCGCCTGCGCGCGATGTTCTGCGACCACCTCAGCCTGATGCGGGGCAAATACCTGCCCGCGTCGAAACTGAAATCCGACGGCACCCGCATGGCGCGGCCGACCTTCAGTGTCCATTGGGACAAGGACCTGATCCTCGACGCCCCCCACACCAAATGCCGCGAGGGCATCCCGGACATGGAACTGCGCTGGGAGGCCGAGGAAATCCGCGACGGGTGGGAGCCTGACACCAAAGTCGTCACCGGCGACCTTTACGACAGCGACGGCCAACGCATCCCCCTCTGCCCCCGCTCGGCCTTGAAACGCGCTGTCGCGGCGTGGGAAGCCAAAGGCCTGTCCCCCAAAGTCGGCGTCGAGCTGGAGGCCTTCGCCTTCGAGATTGCCGAAGACGGCTCT
>JANMGI010000541.1:0-5684 GCA_031374565.1 Paracoccaceae bacterium
GCCCGTGGCCTGACGCTCGACTGGTTGATCGAAACCCATGTCCACGCCGACCACCTCTCTGCCGCGCCCTACATCCAGCGCCAGTTGGGCGGCAAGATCGGCATCGGGCGCAACATAACCGTGGTGCAGGACACTTTCGGCAAGATCTTCAACGAAGGCACCGAATTCCAGCGTGACGGATCACAGTTCGACCAACTGTTCGATGAAGGTGACACTTACCAGATCGGCCAGATGACCTGCACTGCCCTGCACACCCCAGGCCACACCCCGGCCTGCATGACGCATGCGATGGGCGATGCGGCCTTCGTCGGCGATACGCTCTTCATGCCGGATGGTGGCTCGGCCCGTGCCGATTTTCCCGGTGGCGATGCGGGGCAGCTTTACGACAGCATACAGCGGGTCCTGGCCCTGCCAGATGCGATGCGACTTTTCATGTGCCACGATTACGGGCCGAACGGACGCGACATCCGCTGGGAAACCACAGTAGGTGACGAGAAGGACCACAACATCCATGTCAGCGGCAAATCCCGCGACGCCTTCGTCGCCCTGCGCACAGCCCGCGATGCCACGCTGGCCATGCCGAAGCTGATCATCCCGTCGTTGCAGATCAACATGCGGGGTGGGGATCTGCCGCCCGCCGACGAAAGCGGAAAGCGCTACCTGAAGGTGCCGATCAACGGACTTTGACTGCAGTTTCGCCCGGACATGGAACGGCCCTGACGACCACTCAGGTCAGCCAGGGCCGCCAATTCCGCCTGATATCAGCCGCCGGGGCGCTGGCCTTCGTCATCGTTGCCGCAAGCGATGGCGCAGATGATGATGATGCCGACAACAACCGGAACGATCCAGCCCGAACGCGGCGATTCAGCCATGACTTCCGGCTGGCCTTCTTCAACAACCACAACCGGGCCGCCAGCGAAGGCAGCGGTCGTGCTCAGTGCCAGCGAGAGCGCCAGAACGGTCGATGCGATTTTGTTCATGATGTGCTTCCTTTATCTCATGGAGGCCAAAGTCCGGCCTTGCTGCGGGTAGCATATGCCGAGGGCGGAGTGGCAAGGCCTGCCCCGATCAACCGGCAAACGAATTGTTGTCTGTGCCAAACCTGCATCATTCGGGACAGTTCGTCAGCCTGTAGCACCCGTCAGATCACGCAAAGCAAGCGAACACATTTTGCGGTGCGCTTGGCGGAACCCGAATTGCTCAGTCCTCTGTCTGCCATCGGCCACCGCGAAAACCCAGCGGGCGCCTGACCAAAGGAAAACGGCAGCCCTTGACGGGCTGCCATTCGAGACATGAGCAAGCTCAGTCTAAAGTCAATGACTGATCACAGAACGCGACCAACCACGTTTATAGTTGATCAGTCGTCGTTGCCGCACGCGATCGCGCAGATGATGATCAGGCCAACAACGACCGGAACGATCCAGCCCGAACGCGGCGTAGCAGCCTCAACCATCGGTTCTTCCACAACAACAACCGGGCCACCAGCGTAGGCGGTCGAAGCGGTCATCGCCAGCGCCAGCAGTGGCGCAACAAACTTTTTCATGGCAGTTCCTTTCTATAAACCGGAGATCCCGGGGCACATGCAGGGATATCGTAGGTGCGCGCGCAGCGTCACACAACGGATTCGGAAGCCAGTTCGGTGAATGAATCAGGCGTTTTGGCTTTATTGCAACAGAGTTGCCCGCCTGCCCACTCCATCGTCCTGCACACTCCGTTCAGAAAACATACCGGAAAAGCGCTGGTTGCGCTTGACCTATCCTTCGGCTGTCACTTCTTTTCGGGATCGACAACCGGGTCATCGTCGCCACCGCCGCATGCCAGCAGGCATACCAGAACCAGTGCCCCAAGGACGGGCAGGATGCCGATCGAGCTTGCAGGCTTGGCCACGATCTCCTCGCCGTTGCCTTCTTCGATGATCACCGGACCGCCCGCGTGCGATACCGACGCCGACAGGACAGTCGCGGCCACCAGTGCCGCCTTCACGAAATCTCTCATTCTCTGTCTCCCCACAGACCGGACACCCGGCCCGATTGCCACAAATCCGTAAGATTCGATTAATCCCCGATTGACCTGACAGCAATCAATCCCGACAGCTGGGAACAGTTTTTCCACAGGATTATGGCCGAATTCATCTATAGGTTGTGGGATCAGAACATGCCCGGCACAACCTGATCGGGTGGGCGGTGCCCGTCGGCGAAGGTTTTGATGTTGATGATCACCTTCTCGCCCATCTCGACCCGGCCTTCGACCGTGGCCGAACCCATATGCGGCAACAGCACCACGTTCGGCAGTTCCATCAGTCGCGGGTTGATGTCGGTGCCGTGCTCATAAACATCCAGACCCGCCCCTGCCAGTTCCCCGGCCCGCAGCGTGCGTGTCAGCGCGTTCTGGTCGATCACCTCGCCGCGCGAGGTGTTCACCACCACGGCCGAGGGTTTCATCAATTTCAGCCGCCGCGCGTTCAGAAGGTGAAAGGTCGAAGGCGTGTGTGGGCAGTTCACCGACACGATGTCCATCCGCGCCAGCATCTGGTCCAGGCTTTCCCAATAGGTCGCCTCCAGATCGGCCTCGACCTCGGGACGAACGCGTTTGCGGTTGTGGTAATGCACCTGCAACCCGAACGCCCGGGCCCGCCGCGCCACGGCCTGCCCGATCCGGCCCATGCCCAGGATCCCAAGCCGTCTCCCGCCCAGACGACCGCCCAGATTGGCCATCGGCGACCAGCCGGTCCAGCCGCCCGCTTGCATCACGTGCAACCCCTGCGGAATGCGCCGGGTAACCGCCAGAATCAATGCCATCGCCATGTCGGCAGTGTCTTCTGTGGTCACTCCGGGAGTGTTCGAGACAAGTATCCCGCGCTGCCGGGCGGTAGACACGTCGATATGGTCAAACCCCGCGCCATAATTGGCGATCAGCTTCAGCTTTTCGCCCGCCTGCGCCAGCAACCCTGCATCTATCGTGTCGGTGATCGTCGGCACCAGCACATCGGCCCGCCGCATCGCCGCCGCCAGCTCCTCGCGGCTCATCGCGACGTCGGGATCGCGCAACTCGACGTCGAACAACTCCTTCAGCCGCGTTTCGACGGCCTCGGGCAACCGTCGCGTCACGACCACAGTCAGGTGGCTGGCAGGCATTGCGTTCTCCCGACACTTCCAAATCCGGCGTCCTTGGGGCAAGGTGCAACCAAGCGGGGCAATGCACAAGACCCGGTAAGCGGTAACGGTGGGTGGTGTCGCAAGGTCGACAACCGGATGGGCAGCGGTATGAAGCGGTTGGTGGGTGTAGTGGCGATGCTGGTCGCGCTTTCAGGCGGCGCTTCTCTTGCGCAAGACTTGTCTGCGCAAGAGACGGACCCTCAGGTCAAGACAGACAAACCCCCGGAAAAACAGTGCCTGCCGGATGTAGGCTGCGTGACCAACCTGCCCCTGCCGCGCTACGTGTCGCTGAAGGGCAGTGAGGGCAACGCCCGGCGCGGTCCGGGGCTTACCCACCGCATTGACTGGGTCTTCACCCGCGCCGGTATGCCCCTGAAGATCACCGCAGAATACGAAAACTGGCGCCGGGTCGAGGATTCCGAAGGCGCGGGCGGCTGGGTGCATTACTCGCTTTTGTCCGGGGTCCGCTCTGTCCTCGTGACGCTCGACATGGCCGAACTGCGCAACGAGCCGTCCGATGATGCCACCGTGGTGGCCCAGGCCGAAATGGGCGTCGTCGGCCGGATTCTGGAATGCGATCCCGGCTGGTGCCGCGTTTCGCTGGACGGCATTCGCGGCTGGATCAAGACCGGTGCGGTCTGGGGCGTGAAGGACGGCGAAGTTGTCGAATGAACCGGCAAAATCCGGCGTGCAGTTGGCCATATCGGCCGGCCTTGCCTCGGTGGTCGTCGCCGGGGTGCTCGTAGCGCTCAAGCTCTGGGCGCTGGCCGAAACCAGAGCCCTGTCGATTGCCGCCTCTCTCGCCGACTCGGCCCTCGACCTGATGATGTCGCTTGGCGCGGCGGCGGCCATCGTCTATGCCGCCCGCCCCGCAGATGAGGATCACGCTTTCGGCCACACCTCGGCCGAAGACCTTGCCGCCCTGGCGCAATCCGCCTTCATCCTCATCTCCTCCGGCATCATCGGCTGGACCGCAATCCGCCGGTTGATGGCGGACACCCCGCATCAACTGGCCTCGGAAGGCCGTGGCCTTGTGGTCATGGTGATCTCGATCGCCCTTACCCTCGGCCTCGTCTGGTGGCAGGGCCGCGTTGCCCGCGCCACCGGCAGCAAGGTCGTTGCCGCCGACCGCCTGCACTACCTTGGCGACCTTCTTCCAAGCCTTGGCGCCATCGGGGCACTCTGGATTTCCGGCCGCTATGGCATCGGCTCGGTTGATGCTGTCGTCGCCCTTGTTGGTGCCGCCGTCATGGTCTTTGGCGCAATTCACATCGGCAAGGACGCCTGGGACGCCCTGATGGACCGCACCGCCGACCCCAAAGTCGTGGACGGCATCGGCAGGATTGCCGCCCACTGGCCCGGTGTGCGCGGGTTCCACGACCTCAAGACCCGCACCGCAGGCAGCCGCATCTTCGTCAATCTGCACATCGAACTTGACGGCGACCAGTCCCTGCGCGACGCGCATGATATCGGGGCCAGCCTGCGCCGGGCCATACTGGCCGCCTACCCCCAGACCGACGTGATTATCCACAAGGACGTGCACCGCGATTGACCGGGCTTTGGCCCTTCTCCTGTTGACGTTTCGGCCACAGACGGCGATTATACACGCGTACAACAAACGGATGCCCATGCAACCCGCCCGCCGCCTGTATCGCCGCGAAAGCGAAGAAAGCCGCCGCTCGGCGCTGATCGCCGCCACTCAGGAACTGGTGGCAGAAGGCGGACCCGAGGCCGCGACCGTCCGCGCCATCTCCGAACGCGCGGGCGTGACACCCGGCCTGATCCGTCATTACTTCCAGTCCAAGGATGAGCTTACCCGCGCTGCCTACCGCGCGCTGATGGACGGGATGACCGCCAAGGGTGACGACGCCATCGAAGGCGTCGGTGCCGGACCCGAGGAACGCCTCGCCGCCTTCATCGCCGCCTCGCTGCGCCCACCGGTTCTGGATGCGGGGGCCGTGGTGCTGTGGGCAGGCTACATGCACAAGGTCCGCAGCGACCCGGAACTGATGGGCGTCCACGAGGCTGCATACCTGACCTACCGCGACTCGCTGCAAAAACTGATCGAAGCCCTGCCACGCGCGCCGAGAACCGGCCAGACCAGGCGTGAAGCCATTGCCTGCAACGCGCTGATCGACGGGCTTTGGGTCGAAGGTTCGCTTCTGCCGTCGGCCTTTGCGCCCGGCGAAATCATCACAATCGGCCTGCACTCGATCGGGGCGATGCTGGGCATCGACCTGCTCGCTCATACATCCATGCTCCCCGACTTCGGAAAGATGCTGCCATGAAATACGCCTCCGTCACCGACCGCCTGTACGGTCTTGCTGGTGCCAAATGGGCGCTTCATGCCCGCGCCCGCGGGATGAAAGCCGCAGGGGAAGAGATCATCGAACTTACCATCGGCGAACCCGACGTTCCAACCCCGACACGGCTGATGGAAACCGCTGCACGCGCGATGATGTCGGGCCGGACCGGCTATTCCAACGGGCGGGGCGAACCCGGAGTCGTTGCCGCCCTTGCCGCCCGCTA
>JANMGI010000383.1:0-8813 GCA_031374565.1 Paracoccaceae bacterium
TGGACTGTTTTCTTGTCCCCCTCACCCCTTCGGCGGTGTGCACACCTCCACCCCAGCCCCCCCACCGCCCGCTTCCTCGGCCAGTGGTTCCAGTCCGAAAGCGGCCTCCACCAAAACTGGATGCGCGACTACGACCCGACGACGGGGAGGTACCTCCAGGCCGACCCGCTGGGGTTGGTGGACGGGGCGAGTGTGTATGGGTATGTGGGGCAGAGCCCACTGGTATTCACCGATCCGAACGGCCTTAAGAAACTCTTCCTCACCAATGGTGGTTGGATAATTGACAAAGATTGGTCACATGTCCTCGGCTACCCCCGCATGTCGGAAATAGGTTCAAGCAGAACTGCTCGAACGCAGAACTTGTTTTTCACCGTCCGACACCGCTCGACCCGAAGTCTCATTGGCACTACTATCCAAATGGTGATGGAAAGGCCAAGTATCGAGATGCTAGTCGGTGGCGCGACGAGTCTGGCGCTGACCACTTCTATCCTGATCCGGTCTACATATTGGAGGTGGATGATTGCCCGTGTGAGAATTCTGAGCTGGGCGCACCTGAAATTGCGCTGCTCAGTATAATTGCAATATTGCTCATCATAGGTACGGATGGCGGCGCTTTAGTTGTTCTGCCATAGTGAGGATAAATTGAAAAAACCGAACTCAGTTGCACAGATGTTTACGCGAGAGCGAGTTCTTCTCGCTACGCCTAGTTTCTTTGAAATACTCAAGCGAGTTGGCGGGTTTCATGACGCAAATGTCTCGAAGAGCGGCTTCTCGGATGGTGATTGGATAATTGAGTTTGGGAAAATTTACTTTCCAGAAGAGCGAACTTACAACATTGATGGTATCAATGGCTGCTCTATACGATTCTGCAATTTCCGTGATGTCGACTTGGGTGCTTTGGAGGAAATTGAAGGGAGAGATTTATTTTTCATGGATATTATGGACGATAGAGTTTCAATTACTTTTTCATACGATGGAACAGAAGTTTCTAACATAAGATTTGATCCAGACTGCTCGTATTTTCAGTGGAAGTTTGACTCGCCTAACGAAAAGTAGCGCCCGTCCATCTAGCATATAGAGCAGCGGGACAAGGGTGGGTTCCAACCTACCACTATCCACAGAGCAAGTTGTAGGATGCATGATTCTCGCACCACTTGACGGCCGGAGACGTGTTGGATGATGGCCCCGCCTGCCTCCTCCCAATCCTTAACACCACCCTAACGCCCGCGATCAACCTTTTGATCGGGCAGCCTTTATCGAAACTGTCTACCGTGGACACGTCCCCCCTGAGGCCGCAAAAGCCTCCCTCGCGTCCCCCCCCTCCGCCCCCTCACCGCGCCGCCCCCCGGTCCCCGTCCCCTCTGCATCCGATTCGCAGCGTCGCCGAGCACAGCCAGCCCACCAGCCCCCTGACCCACGAACACGTCTGGAACGGCCGGAACCCGATCGCGGTAATCGAAGGCGGCGTCATCTCCTGCGTCCGTGGCCTCTCACATCCCCCGCCCGGTCTTCGCGACCAACGCCAGCGGAGTCAAAACCTGGACCGCCCCCCCGGCCCTCGCAGGCGTGCTCGGGCACATCGCGCGCTGACGTCCTTCCACTGGAAGGCCGTCCGGGCGCGCCTCACCCCTTCAGCGGCGTCCACACCTCCACCGGAGCGCCCCCCTCCGCCCGCTTCCCCGGCCAGTGGTTCCAGAGCGAATCCGGCCTCCACCAGAACTGGATGCGCGACTACGACCCGACCACGGGGAGGTACCTCCAGGCCGACCCGCTGGGGCGCTGCATCATCCCTAACGCCACCCTAACGCCCACATCCAACCCCTTGATTTCACTCAGCCGACCAAACCCGTCCCGCGTGGACACCGCCCTCAGATCCCCATCCCCACCTTCCGCCCCTCATGAAACGCATAGGCCGCGAGCCGGGGGGCCGCGCAATCCCCCACCCGGTGCATCACCTTCCCCGGCATCACCTCGGGCAGCACATCGAACGCCCGGTTCGTCGTCGCCATCACCAGGGCCGACGCTGCGATCACCTCCTCCTCCCCGGTCAGGAACGACCGCACCGTCACTCCGTTGCCATGCCAGCGGACCAGCCGATGCTCCGCCAGCATCCGCACCCCCAACGCCCCCAAACGCCGCCGCACCACCCCATCCGCCGCCGTCCTGGCGATTTCCTTGCCGACGAACGCGTCCGGCGTCACGATGGTGACCTGCTTGCCCTGGTCGGCCAGCGCCCAGGCCGTTCCGACCCCCCGCCAGTTGCCGCCCTCATCATAGACCACCACCGCGTCGCCCAGCCGCGCCTCGCGCCGCAGAACGGCCTCGGGCGACCAAATGCCCCCCGCCTCGATCCCTGGCAGGGTCGCCTCCTGCGAGACCCAGCGCTGGAAACCCGTCTCGTCCGGCAAGGACCCCGTCGCCACCACGACCACAGACGCGGCATGTCCCGTCACCTCCTCCGCCTCCAGGAACGTGTTCAGCCGCAGCGTCACCCCCAGCTTGTCAAACTGCCGCTCGTACCAGTCCAGCAGTTCCAGGATCTGCCCCCGCCGGGGCTGCATACCGGCCAGCCGGAACTGCCCGCCCACCACTGGCGCAGCCTCCACGATTTCCACCCGATGCCCCCGTTCCGCCGCGACTCGCGCCGCCTCCAGCCCCGCCGGCCCAGCCCCCACGACCAGCACATCCTTCGGTGAAGGCGAGGCAACAAACCGATCCCCGCCCCATTCAAACTCCCGCCCCGCGCTCGGGTTGATCAGGCAGGAAATCCAGTAATCCCGGCTCCTACGCCCCCAGCACATCTGGTTGCAGCTGATGCACCCCCGCACGTCGCCCGCACGCCCCTCCGCCACCTTCCGCGCCAGATGCGGGTCGGCGATCTGCCCCCGCACGATCGACACCAGGTCGGCCAGCCCCGAGGCAATGATCGCCTCGCCATTCTCCGGCGTCCGCACCCCGGCTTCCGAGGTCACCACGGCGTGCTGCAAGACCCCCTTCAACTGGGCCGTCAAAGGCGTAGTCAGCTTTTCGCCATGCGTGAAGGGCGGGATGATCGCCTCGAACTCCAGGTATGACCCCGCCCCCACGGTCACATAATCCACATGCCCCGTCCGGTCATGCAAAGCCAGAATCTCGCACAAGGCCTCGGTCCCCAGCGTCACCTCGTAGGCCTCGGAATAGCTCACCGCCAACCCGACGATGAACTCCTCGCCACAGGCCCGCCGCACCCGCTCGATCAACAGCCTTGAGAACCGCGTCCGCCCCTCCAAAGACCCGCCCCACTGGTCCGTGCGCTGGTTCGACCAGGGCGTCCAGAACTGGTCCAGCAGCGAATGATAGGCCGCCCAGACCTCCACCCCCTGAAACCCCGCCGCTTTGGCCCGGACCGCCGCCGCGACATGGGCGTCCAGCAACTCCTCGACCTCGGCCCCCGTCATCGCATGTGACCCGTCTGAATCATGGTATGACGGCCCCCCGGACGGAGACCAATGCGGCGCAAAGCTCAGGTCGCTGTCTCCATGCGCGCCGACGTGGTAAAGCTGCTGGATGATGACTGCGCCTGCGTCCTTCACCTCGTCGGTGATGGCGCGGAAGGCCGGGATCACGGCGTCATCGGAATGCAGGAAATTGCCCCGCGTCAGCACCCCGGTCCGATGCACCGGCACCGGTTCAGCCACGATCATCGCCGCCCCGCCAAGCGCGCGTTCTAGCAAGTACTTCCCGAACCGAGGCCCCGGCATCCCCTGATCCGACATGTTCGCGGTATGCGCCCCGAACACGATCCGGTTGCGCAAGGTGTGGTCGCGCAATTTCAGGGGGGACATCAGGCGGGGATGCTGGGTCATGGCGGCCTCCGGTTGGTCGCCATGTCAGCAATTCTCGACAGGTGTGTCAAGTTTTCGGGAGAGCTGACCTCCGGTCAAATTTCTTATGTAAGAAATTTGGCAAATTCCTTACTCAAGGAATTTGGCTTCCAGCATTCAGCGTCACTCCGCAGCCACGTCCCAGCCGGAAATCGCCTTGACCTCAAGGAACTCCTCGATCCCCCAGACGCCGCCCTCGCGCGCCCGGCCCGATGACTTGACCCCGCCGAACGGCGCCCCAGCCCCGCGAGACTTTCCGTTCATCTCGACCATCCCGGCCCGCAACTGACGCGCCAGCCGGTTCCGCCGCGCACCGTCCTGCGACTGGACATAGTTGGTCAGCCCGTAAGGCGTGTCATTGGCGATCTTCACCGCCTCGGCCTCGGTGTCGAAGGGGATCATGCAGAGGACCGGCCCGAAGATCTCCTCGCGCTCAATGGTCATCCCCGGCGTCACATCGGCAAAGACGGTGGGGCGCACGTAGTAGCCCTTGTTCATCCCCTCGGGCAGGCCAAGACCCCCGGCCACCAGCCGCGCGCCTTCGTCGATGCCCTTCTGGATATAGCCCTGGATCTGCTCCCACTGCCGCTTGTTCACCACCGGCCCGATATGCTTGCCCGGTTCGCTTGCAGGGCCGACCTTGATGCCGGATGCCACCTCGGCGGCAATTTCCACCGCCCGGTCGTAGAAACCACGCTCCACCAGCATCCGGCTGGGCGCGTTGCACGACTGACCCGAGTTGTTCATCAGATGCCGCACGCCGCGTTCGACTGCCCGGGCATCGGCATCGGCGAAAACCAGGTTCGCCCCCTTGCCGCCCAGTTCCAGCGTGACCCGCTTCAGCGTCTCGGCTGCCGCCTTGGAAATCGCCCGCCCGGCCCGCGTGCTGCCGGTAAAGCTGATCATCTCGACATCCGGGTGGCTCGACAGGCGCGCGCCCACGCCGACCCCGTCACCGTTCACCAGATTGAACACGCCCGACGGGATGCCTGCGTCATGACAGAACTCGGCGAACAGCATCGAAGAAAGCGGCGATTCCTCGGACGGTTTCAGCACGCAGGTGCAGCCGGCCAGAAGCGCCGGGATCACCTTCAGCGTTACCTGGTTCATCGGCCAGTTCCAGGGTGTGATCAGCCCGACGACGCCGATGGGTTCCAGCGCAATCATCGTGCCGGGGGCATGGGCACCCAAAGGCCGCAGCCACTCCATGTGATCGAAGGCCTTCAGGAAGTTCTTCAGGTGCCAGGGCAGGCATTCCGCCTGATCGTCCCGCGCCATGTCGATGGGTGCGCCCATCTCGATGCTGATCGCCTGCGCCATCTCTTCCTTGCGCAGGTTGTATTGCTCCAGAATGCCTTCGACCAGTCGCCGCCGGTCTGCCGGGGCCGTCGCCGCCCAAGCCGGAAACGCCGCCTTTGCCGCTGCAACGGCCCGGTCGGTATCGGCCTCGGACCCCAAGGAGATCACCGCGCAGGCTTCTTCGGTCGAAGGGTCGATGACCGGGCAGTCCTGTGCCACCATCGGGGTGACCCATTTCCCGTCGATGTAGAACTCACGCTTGGTGATCATGATGCGGCCCTTTGCAATGGAATTTGATCATATCCTGACAGGTGCCGGACCCCGCGACAAGGCCGTGAGCCAAACCTTTCCAAATCCCTAACGTCCGCGACCAAGCCATTGATTAAAAACGACGGCCAGAGACTGTCCACTGTGGACACTCTCAGTCGAGAGGTCGCACCATCGTGGTCGACGAGGCGAATCCGAACAGGAACCGCAGTAACCCCAGGTCCTCGGTCCGGGTCGGACGGAACCCGTGGCGTTCATACAAGGACCGCGCCCGGAAGTTGTCCTGGATGACATCGAGCCTGATCGACCCATAACCCCGCTCCGCCGCCTCTTGATAAAGGGCGGCCAGCAGCATCGACCCCACCCCCTTGCCCCGGTAAGCCTTCCCCACGCAGATCCCGTCGATCAGGAAGCGGTCGTTGTCGACCTCGCGACCCAGTGACCACAGGACACCCCCCCGCCAGCGACCGCCCCAGCGACCGTAGACCTCTGCAAGGTCCTCCCAGGTGCCCCCGGCAAAGCTGCCGGCCGGGGTCTTGTAGCCAGCGATCCCGACAAGCTGCCCCGCATCGTCCAGCGCGGTGAAGCAGTGATCGGCGCGGATCACCCGCCCGAAGAAGACCAGCGCCCGCTTGTCCGGCCCAAGCACCCGCCCCAACTTGCCGCCGAACGCCTCCCAATACAGCCGGGCCGCTGCCGGGCGAAGGTGGGGATGCAGGCCGCGAAAGATGGTCACGCCCATGTCAGGGCCTCGGCCAGAAGAGGGGCGTGACCGGCGCCGAGGATCCAGCCTTCCTCGCGGGCTTCCACTGGGGTTTCGAACAGCGGGCCCAGCCGGTTTGCTTGGGACAGCCGGAAGAGGGCGCGGGCCAGAAGGCGGACCTGGGCGCGGTCGGGGATGCTGTCGCCAGAAGCGGCGACCGCCGTGGCCAGCAAGGACGGGTAAACCTCGGCCAGGGTAAGATCGCCCGGAGCTTCAAACGGCCAGACAGCAGCCCCGGTCGCGGCGGAAAGCCGGTGGACAACCGGGATGCCAAGCAGCGCCTGTGACCCGACCGAACCCGCCCCCAGAAGCTGCCAGACTGGCTTGGCGGGTGGGTTCTCCTTCTCGACCCGCCGCTTTTCGGCGATGCCGACCGCGTCGTAGTTGACCGTCTTGAGCGAGGAGAGATCGGGCCGCGGCCTTGCTTTCGGGCAGCCCCAGAACACCCCGCCGTGCCCGATCCGGCGATTGATGTCAGCGGCCAGATCGAAGCGGTTGTTGGCGTTCGTCGGGCCATCGACGATCCGGTCGGCCAGCCAGCCGTGCAGGACGCGCGCATCGTCGGTGCCGGTCAGTCGCCTCGAGAACCCTGACGGGTAGCCCATCGGAAAGTCAAAGCCGACAAGTTGCCGTCCCCCTATGGCAAGCGCAGAGGCAAGCCAGTCGCGGGCCTTGTCGCGGGTCCGGTGGTAATCCTGCGTCTCGCCGGTTGCATCACACACGCCGATCCAGATCGCATCCTTGCTGGCGCGCGCCGGGCTGGGCGTGGCCTTGCCCGACCAGTCGACCACGATCACCCGGTCAAACTGCAAGGCCCGTCTCGCGCAGGATGAAGGCGGCCACGGCGGCAGTGTCGTTCAAGTCCAGGACCGGCACCGGCAGGGTCAATGCCGCATCCGTCGCCACCGCCCGCACCAACGCGTCACCGGGCTGGATCAGCGGCTGCCCTGTCTCCATGCGCCAGACCTCGATCTTCGGGTGGGCGTCGCGCTTGTAGCCTTCGACCAGCACCAGATCCACCGGGGCCAACCGCGCCAGCACTGCAGGCAGTTCGGGTTCCGGACCGCGATGTTCGACCATGATTGCCAGCCGCTCGACCGAGGCAAGGACAACCTCTTGCGCCCCTGCCTGTCGGTGGCGGAACGTGTCTTTACCGGGTTGATCAAGGTCGACCGAATGGTGCACGTGCTTCACGGTGGACACCGAGAAGCCGTGCCCGGTGATCTCGGTCACCAGACGTTCCATCAGGCTGGTCTTGCCCGAGTTCTTCCAGCCGATGACTCCGTAAACCTTCATACGGCACCCTTCAGCAGGGCCTCGGCAGCGGCCAGGTCTTCCGGCGTGTTCAGGTTCAGAAAGGCGCGGGGGTCCGGGAACATGGCGCGGGCAGCACCTTGCGCGTCGGTGAAACGCGTCGCCTTTGCCTCGCCGCCCGCAAGGAAAGCGGACAGGGCGGACGCGAGGCCCACTGGCCAAATTACGGTGGCAGGGTGGTCGCGTGTCGCATCCGAGGCGAGGGCCAGCCCATTGGGTGAGGCTTCGGCGGCAAGCAGCAGGCGCGGCACCAGATCGCCCGGAAGGAATGGCGTGTCGACCGGGGTGGACACAACATGCGTGGCCCCCAGCTCAGACGCGGCGGTCAGGGCTGCAAGCACGCCAGACAGTGGCCCCTGTGGCGAGGCATCGGCCAGAATCGGACAGCCAAAGGCCGCAAAACGCGCCGGGTTACCATTGGCTGAAATCAGCACCCGCTCGACCTGTGGCTCCAGCCGGTCCAGCACATGAGCGATCAGCGGGCGACCGCCAAGCGAGACGAATGCCTTGTCCATCCCTCCCATCCGGAGAGACTGGCCACCGGCAAGGATCACGCCGAAGATACGCAAGGAAGCTGCCTTTCCGCTGGCCGGACGTTGCCCTGAACCCTACCGCATCACGCGCGCGGTTCAAGAGAGGCTCACTCCAGCGGGGTGCCGTCGTGCTGCACCAGAAGGATGCCGTGGTTGTTGTCATCGTCATCATCGGTGATGACACGAGTGGTCACGCCCGGAAGCTTGCCAAAGGCCTTGGACAGGACTTTCGGATAGAAGGTCTGCGGCAGCGATTCAAACCCCGGCACCCCCCGCAAGATTGACGAGTTCGCGTTTGTGCACATTGCCTTGGCGACCGCGCCGTAAGCCTTGACCTTCGCCAGCACCAGTTCGGCCACCTCGGGCGAGACATAGATCTTCTGCTCGATTGTGTCGTAGGTCTTGCGGGTATGGTAGTCGATGTAGAAGGCCAGCGCCTTTTCGTTCATCCCGAAGGTGACATCGTTCCGTTCGGGCAGCTTGGGGTGATACCAGGTGCCGGCAGGGTCGAAGATCACGCGTTCGGACGCGTTCACCAGGATCGCCGAATGCGCGCCAGAGCCGGTCTTGTTGTTCACCACGGTATAAAGCGTGATGTAGGTCGGCGGGCCTTCGACGTAGCGGACGGCATCGACCTGCTCTTGCGGTGCCCATTTTGGTGCGGCCCCACAGGCGGCCAGCGCGCCAAAGGCGATCACAGACAGAAGAACGCGCAGGCGGGCGAACATGTTTGCGGTGCCGGTCAGGCGTTCACCAGACCCATGAAGATCAACA
>JANMGI010000549.1:0-3622 GCA_031374565.1 Paracoccaceae bacterium
GATCAGCCGTCGCACCAAATCCAACGTCAAGCGCCTGGCCCGTCGCGGTCCTGGCAAACCCTGAGGTTACGATGCCAGCCCTGATCAGCCGCCAGTCCTATGCCAGCATGTACGGCCCCACCACGGGTGACAGGCTGCGGCTTGGGGATACCGACCTGATAGTCGAGGTCGAGCGGGACCTGACGACCTACGGCGAAGAGGTCAAGTTCGGTGGCGGCAAGGTCATTCGCGACGGGATGGGGCAGAGCCAGGTGTCGCGATCCGGGGGTGCGGTGGACACGGTGATCACCAATGCGCTGATCATCGACCACTCCGGCATCTACAAGGCTGACGTGGGTCTGCGCGACGGGCTGATCCATGCCATCGGCAAGGCGGGGAACCCGGATACGCAACCAGGCGTGACGATCATTATCGGGCCGGGGACGGAAGTTATCGCAGGCGAGGGGCGTATCCTGACCGCAGGTGGCATGGACGCCCATATCCATTTCATCTGCCCGCAGCAGGTGGAGGATGCCTTGCATTCGGGCATCACCACGATGCTGGGCGGCGGCACCGGCCCGGCGCATGGAACTTTGGCCACGACCTGCACGCCCGGGCCGTGGCATCTGGGGCGGATGATCCAGGCGGCGGACAGTCTGCCGATGAACCTGGCCTTTGCGGGCAAGGGCAATGCCAGCCTGCCCGAGGGTTTGGTGGAGCAGGTGCGGGGCGGTGCTGCGGCGTTGAAGCTGCATGAGGATTGGGGGACAACTCCGGGGGCCATCGACTGCTGCCTTGGGGTGGCGGACCAGATGGACGTGCAGGTGATGATCCACACCGACACGCTGAATGAAAGCGGGTTCGTGGAGAACACTCTGGCGGCCTTCAAGGGCCGGACGATCCATGCCTTCCATACGGAGGGCGCGGGCGGGGGCCATGCGCCGGACATCATGAAAGTGGTGGGATGGCAGAACGTGTTGCCCTCATCCACCAACCCGACGATGCCCTACACGGTGAACACGGTGGAAGAGCATCTGGATATGCTGATGGTGTGCCACCACCTGGACAAACGCATCCCCGAGGATGTGGCCTTCGCCGAAAGCCGCATCCGGCGCGAAACGATTGCGGCGGAAGACGTGCTGCACGACATGGGGGCGTTCTCGGTCATCTCGTCTGACAGTCAGGCGATGGGCCGGGTGGGTGAGGTGATCACCCGGACCTGGCAGAGCGCCCACAAGATGCGCCTGCAGCGCGGGCGGCTGGCGGGGGAGGTCGGGCAGAACGACAACCTGCGGGTCCGCCGGTACATCGCGAAGTACACGATCAACCCGGCCATCGTGCACGGGATCAGCCAGCACATCGGCAGCGTGGAGGTGGGCAAGCGGGCGGACCTCGTGCTGTGGAACCCGGCGTTCTTCGGGGCCAAGTGCGAGATGGTGCTGATCGGCGGCATGATCACTGTGGCGCAGATGGGGGACCCGAACGGCTCAATCCCTGTCCAGCCGATGTACTCCCGCCCGATGTTCGGGGCCTTGGGGCGGGCGGTGGAACGCTCGGCGGTGGTGTTTGTGTCGAAGGCCGCGCAAGAGGATGACCTGCGGTCGAAGCTTGGGATCGCGAAGGCGACCGTGGCGGTCGAGAACACGCGGGGGATCGGCAAGCGCGACATGGTGCATAACTCCGCCACTCCGAAGGTGGAAATCCACCCCGAGACCTACGAAGTCCGCGCCGATGGCGAGGTCATCACCTGCGCCCCCGCCACCGAGCTGCCACTCGCGCAGCGCTACTTCCTGTTCTGAGCCATGACCCGCCTCCTGAAATCCGCCCCGCCGCTGGCCCATGACCGCGTTGTGATGGACTACGACCAGCGTTTGATGCGCCGGAAGCTTTTGACCAGCGCGGGCGGGCGGGAGTTCCTGGTGGACCTCCCCTCCGTCACCAACCTGGACGACTACTGGGGCTTCGACGTGAACGGTGTGAACGTCGAAATCATCCCCGCGCCCGAGGCGGTGCTGGTGATCACCGGCGACCTCACCCGCCTTGCCTGGCACATCGGCAACCGGCACACGCCCTGCCAGATCCTGCCCGACCGCCTGATCATCCGTGAGGATCACGTGCTGGAGCGGATGCTTCAGGGTCTGAACGCAACGATCCGGCGCGAAAGCCTGCCCTTCAAACCCGAAGGCGGGGCATATGGGCATGGTCGGACGATGGGCCACTCGCATGGCAATGACCACGCGCATGACGAGGCCGCGCAGTTTGGCTGGCACCACCATGGCGATGGGAAGCTGCACTTCCACGGCGGCAAGGGCGGGCAGTGACCGCACTTCTTACCCTTGTGCAATGGCTTTCCCCGGCCTTCCCGACCGGGGCCTTCGCCTATAGCCACGGGTTGGAGCGGATGATCGCCGCCGGAGACGTATCAGGCGCGCAAAGCTTCGAACTCTGGCTGCGCAACATCCTGCACCATGGCGCGGGCTGGCAGGACGCGGTTCTTCTGACTCATGCTCTGGCGGATGATGCGGACCGTGACGCGCTTGATGCGCTTGCCCGCGCTCTCGCCCCGTCCGCCGAACGCTTGCAGGAAAGCCGCGAGCAAGGTGCCGCACTGGCGCGGATGGTCTCTGGCCTGACCGGTCGGGCCCTGCCGCCCCGGATGCTTCCCATCGCGCTTGGCGAGGCCGCCAGTTCGCTGGCCCTACCGCAGGGACAGGTCGCGCAGCTTTACCTGCAGAACTTTGCCAGCAACCTTTGCACCATCGCCACCCGCCACATCCCCCTTGGCCAGACCGAGGGGCAAGCTGTCCTCGCCCGCCTCCTTCCCGAAATCGAAGTGCTGGGCACATGGGCGGCACTGGCCAGCCTTGACGACCTTGGCAGTTGCGCCCTTGCCGCTGACCTTGCGGCCTTCCAGCACGAAACCCAGGATGTAAGGATCTTCCGCACATGACCACCAACGGCCCCCTCCGCGTCGGCATCGGCGGACCCGTCGGCGCGGGCAAGACAACGCTGACCGAAAAGCTTGCCCGCGCGCTTGGCCCCCGTCTGTCGATGGCCGTCATCACCAATGACATCTACACGCGTGAGGATGCCGAGGCTTTGGTCCGTGCGCAGGTCCTGCCTGCCGCGCGTATCCGGGGGGTCGAAACCGGGGGCTGCCCGCACACCGCGATCCGCGAGGACGCGTCGATCAATCTTGCGGCCATTGCCGAGTTGAACAAGGCCTTCCCGGACCTCGACCTTATCCTGATCGAGTCTGGCGGCGACAACCTGGCCGCCACTTTCAGCCCGGAGTTGGCGGACCTGACGATCTACGTCATCGATACCGCCGCAGGTCAGGACATCCCCCGGAAACGCGGGCCGGGGGTGACGAAGTCCGACCTTCTGGTCGTCAACAAGACCGACCTTGCCCCACATGTAGGCGTCGACCCGGTGCTGCTGGAGGCCGACACCGCCCGCGCACGGAGCCAGCGGCCCTATGTCATGGCCCAGCTACGGCATGGCAAAGGGGTGCAGGAGGTGGTCGATTTCATCGTCCGGCACGGCGGATTGAAGCTGAAAACTGACGCCGCGTAAACCGCGACTCAGGTTTCTGATGGCGGGCGGAAGGACAGGTTCTTTCCGGCCGCTGCCTTATCCACAG
>JANMGI010000563.1:0-2864 GCA_031374565.1 Paracoccaceae bacterium
TTCCAGAATTAGGCGCATTTTCAATCGGATAGCCGTGGGCGGTTACGGTTTCTTAACGACTGGATTCTGGCATCCAGCCCGTTGTGCCAAGGGGAAGAAGTGGCACGCCGGTCAGCCGTCGCTGCCCATTTTCCCAAAGCGTGACGCCCAGCTGGGTTGAAGGTCGCCCGGTTCTGACCGCGCCAGATAGACCGCCCTTGCGATGGCTCGGGCAAGGCAGATCGCGGCGGCGTGGCCAAGCTGGAAGGGGTCGGTCAGCGGGTCTGCCAGCGGTTTGGCACCCGTGGCGACGCTGAAGACGAGGTCGCCGTCGAGGGGCGTGTGCGACGGCACAAGGGCGCGGGCCATGCCGTCATGGGCGGCCACGGCCATACGGTGGGCTTGTGCCTTGGTCAGGGCCGCGTCGCTGGCGACGATGGCGATGGTTGTCGCCTCACCCAGCCGCTTTCGCGGCAGAGGCGCTGCGTGGGGCTGCATCGGCGCGGGGCCAAGGCCGCCGAATTCGGTACCTTCCTCCCACGGAGCGGCCCAGAAGTGCGGGGACTCGCCCACCGTCGCCTGTCCCAATGCATTGACCACGACCAAAGCGCCCACGGTCAGGCCAGAGGGCAGGACGCAAGAGGCAGAGCCGAGGCCGCCTTTCAGCGTGCCGGTCATGGCCCCAAAGCCTGCGCCTGCGGTGCCGAGGGCGAAATGGGGGGTGGCGGCGTCGAAGGCGCGGCGGCCAAGGGCGGGATAGGGGCTGTCGCCCCACGCCTTGTCGCCGCCGTTCAAGAGGTCGAAGACGATGGCCCCGGGCACGATGGGGACGCGGACCGGGCCGACGGCGAAACCGCGGCCTTGGGCGCGGAGGCCCGCCATCACCCCCTGCCCGGCATCGAGGCCGAAAGCGGAGCCGCCGGAAAGGAAAATGGCGTCCACGTCCTGCACCATGCGGTCGGGGGCAAGAAGGTCGGTTTCGCGCGTGCCGGGAGACCCGCCCATGACGTGGACAGAAGCGACGAAGGGCTGATCGGCGGTCAGGACGGTGACGCCGGAGCGCAAGGTGGCATCGTCGGCATTGCCGACGCGAAGGCCGGGGACATCGGTGATGAGGTTGCGGGGGCCGGGGCGCATCATTTGGTGTCTGAAGTGATTGGGACGGGGCCAAAACTCTTCGACGAGTTTTGCAAATTCCTTCGAAGGAATTTGGCGCGGGTGGCAGCGTTGCGCATCAGATGTGGACCTTGGTCGCTGCGGTGGCGGGGTCGCCGGTGTTTGGGGTTCCGGCGGGCTCGATCAGGAGGAGGTGGGTTTCGGAGGTGGCATGAGGGCGGTGCTTGACGCCCTTGGGGACGACGAAGACTTCACCCGGCTTCAGCGCAACTGAGCCGTCGGGGAGGTCGATGACCAGCTCTCCCGACAGGACCATGAAGAAATCATCGGTGTCTGGGTGATCGTGCCATACGAAATCGCCCAGCACCTTCACGACCATGAGGTCGTGGCCGTTGAAGCTGCCGACGATCTTCGGGGACCAGTGGGCGGTGAAGGTCGCAAGCTTTTCGGCGAGGTTGATGGGGGTCATTCGGGCCTCCTGCTGGGTGGCAGGATAGGGCGGGATGTTGCGAAAGCGCAAACCCGAAGCAGTGGCTCCTCGTGCGACTTCGTCTTCTCGTCGCGCGGGGGCAGCGACGAGTGACGAAGTCGACGAGGAGTTGGGGTCAGAAGTCGAAGATGTCGCCGAGGAAGCTTTCCTTGCGCTTTTTCTTGTAGCGATAGTCATCGTCGTCGTCCTTGAAGCGGCGACGGTCATCCTCGCGGTGGCCTTGCGGGGCGCGCGGTTCGGGCTGGTAGACGGGCGCAGGTGCGTGCTGCTGGATCGCTTGCTGCGGCGTGGGGGCGGGCGCGGCGGCAGCCCCACCAAGCGAGCGGTCGATGATCTTGTCCAGTTCGCCCCGGTCAAGCCAGACGCCACGGCATTTCGGGCAATAGTCGATCTCGACCCCGCTACGATCTGCCATCACCAGGGTTTCATTGTCGACCGGACACCGCATCTGCATCTCCCTTTCCATGTGCAAGGGCCTTACATGGGGTCGCAAACTGGGCTCGCAAGGGTCGGAAACGCTCTTGCGCGAATTGTCGCGAAGGCGCATGCAGAACCTGAGCCGTGGCGATGGCGTCGCCGCAGGGGTGATCACCCCACCGCTTGCAGCCTGTGCTGCTTTCGTCCTGCACGCCGGGACCTTTCGGGGTCCTGCGCCGTGGCCAGCCCCCATGCGATGAGGTCTGGAAATGTCGCTGAACCGTCCCGAGATGTACCGCTTTCACAATGGTGGGAAGAAGGACACCCTCCCCTTCGCCGATACGGAATACCATGACCGGCTTGAAGGCCTGCGCGAGATCATGGAGTTGCATGATCTGGATGCGGTGGTGCTAACGTCCATGCACAACGTCGCCTACTACTCGGGCTTCCTTTATTGCAGCTTCGGGCGGCCCTATGCCTGCGTGGTGACGAAGACCGAATGCGTGACGATCAGTGCGGGGATCGACGCGGGCCAACCCTGGCGGCGGTCGATTGGCGACAACATCACCTATACCGACTGGGCGCGCGACAACATGTGGCGGGCGGTGGCGTCGGTCACTGGGTTGGGGAAGGCCGTGGGCTGTGAGGCCGACCATCTGACGATGGAGCGGGCCGAGAAGTTCAACACCTTTCTGAAACCGAAGCGCGGCATGGATATTGCCCCGGCGACGATGCACCAGCGGATGATGAAGTCACCTGCCGAGATCGCTCTGATCAAGCACGGGGCGAATGTGGCCGATGTGGGCGGCTATGCGATCCGCGAGGCGATTGCGGTCGGGGCGACGGAGTTGGAGATCAGCAT
>JANMGI010000589.1:0-4551 GCA_031374565.1 Paracoccaceae bacterium
GAATACAATACTCGGCCGCTGATTCCCGAGGTGCTAGTCAACGGGGATCAATTCGCTGTCATCCGGGCGCGACCAAGCTTTGACGAAATCCTCAACCGCGATACCATCCCCGAATGGCTGTGACGTGTTGTCGGGCCCCAGGCAGGTAAGATGACCGGACAAAAGCCCCAACCTCCGCTGAAATCGCTTGTCTGGCCGATGCGCCTGACGCTGGTTGGGCTGTGGGCGGAACGGCTTGCCCGCGCGTTCTGGCCGCTGTGGTCGCTGTTCCTGCTGACCCTTGCAGCCCTTGCATTCGGGCTGCAGGACCTTGGCCCGCTGAATTACGCCCAAGCGGCGGGGGCGGTCGTCGGGATCGCAGCACTTGTCTTGTTCGGCTTCGGCTGGAAGCGCTTCCGCAAGCCAACCGATCTGGACGCACTTGACCGGCTGGACGCCACCATGCCCGGCCGCCCGATCGCCACGTTGCGGGACACGCAGGCCATTGGCACAAAGGACCCCGCTTCGCTGGCCGTCTGGCAGGCGCATCTGGAACGGATGGCCGCCCGCGCTTCTGGTGCGCGCCCCGTCCAGCCTGACCTCAAGCTTTCCTCCCGCGACCGCTTTTCGCTGCGGTACGTGGCACTCACCGCCTTCGTGATGGCGGCGCTTTTCGGGTCATTCTGGAAGGCCGGGTCTGTCGCGGGGCTGACCCCCGGTGCCGCCATTGCGATGCCCGGCGGCCCCAGCTGGGAGGCATGGGCCCAGCCCCCGGCCTACACCGGTAAACCCTCGCTTTACCTGAACGACATCACGGACGAAAAGCTGGACCTGCCGACGGGTACCCGGCTGCAAATCCGGCTTTATGGGCCGGAGGGTGACCTGACCGTCGCCCAGACCGTGGCAGACGTGCCTGTTCCAGAGGCACCAGTGCCCGATGTTCAGGCGACCCCCGCCGCTTCCGTTCCGAATGCGATGAAGGGAGTTTTCGACCTGACGATCACCCGGTCGGGCGCGTTGTCTATCGACGGACAAGGCGGGCGGGCGTGGCAGATCACCGCGGTTCCCGACGCCGCCCCCACGGTTGAGGTTTCGGGTGACATGGTGCGTGAGGCGGACGGGCGCTTCAAGCAATCCATCAAGGCCGCGGATGACTATGGGATCACCGCCGGCCGGGTGACGATCACGCTGGACACCGCCAAGATCGACCGCCGCCACGGCCTGAAGGTCGATGCCGAACCGGTGGAGCCTGTCGTCCTTGATATCCCGCTGCCCCGCAAGGGCAAGCGCACGGAACTGACCGCCACGCTTGTCGACGACCTCTCGAAGCACGTCTTCGCCAACCTGCCTGTCACCATGGTCTTCGCCGTCACCGATGCAGGCGGCAACGAGGGCACCTCGGCCCCCTACGAAGTCACCTTGCACGGCAAGCGCTTCTTCGACCCCCTCGCCGCCGCGCTGATCGAAATGCGGCGCGACATCCTCTGGAACCGGATCAACGCCCCCCGCGCGGTGGAAATCCTGAAGGCCGTCACCAACCGCCCCGAAGGGTTCATTCGTCATGACCGCGCCTTCCTGCACCTGCGCGTGTTGATGCGCAGCCTTGAGGCGAAAGAAGCCAGCCTGACGACCGAAGACCGCGACGCCATGGCGGAAGAGCTGTGGAAGATCGCATTCATGGTCGAAGAAGGGAACCTTCAGGACTCGTTTGACCGTCTGCAACGCGCACAGGACCGGCTGGACGAGGCGATCAAGAATGGCGCCTCGCCCGAGGAAATCGACCAGCTGATGAAGGAAATGCAGCAAGCGCTGAACGATTACATGCGCGAACTGGCCGAAGAAGCGCAGCGCAACCCCGGCGACCAGCAAGAGCAAGGCCAGATGCAGGGCCAGATGATGTCGGGCGACCAGCTGCAAGAGATGCTCGACAAGCTTCAGCAGCTGATGGAAGAGGGTAAAACCGCCGAAGCCGCCGAACTGATGGAACAGCTGCGCCAGTTGATGCAGAACATGCAGGTGGTTCAGGGCCAGCAGGGCCAGGGGCAAGGCAGCCCCGGCCAGAAGGGGATGCAAGGGCTGGGCGACACGCTCCGCGACCAGCAGGATCTGTCGGACGATGCCTTCCGCGACCTGCAAGGCGTGCCGCGTCCGGGTGAAGAGCAGGGCCAGGAACCGGGGCAAGAGCAAGGCCAGGATCAGGGTCAGGACGGCCAGCCGGGTGATCAGCAGGGGGATCAGCTTGGCGAGAACCAGCAGGACAACGGCCAGCCGGGCGAAGGTGAATTGTCCGACCGTCAGCGCGAATTGCGCGAACGGCTGAACCAGTTGCAGAACGGCGACCTGCCGGGTGACGGCACCGAAAAGGGCGAGGAAGGCCGTCAGAACCTTGATCGCGCCGGTCGCGCAATGGAAGACGCCGAGAATGCCTTGCGCGACGGCGACCTGGACGGTGCCCTCGACCGGCAGGCCGAAGCGATGGAAGCGCTGCGCGACGGCATGCAGAACCTTGGTGAGGCTTTGGCTGAAGAGCAGCGCGAAAACCGCGATGGTCAGGGTGGCGACCAGGAATTCGGCTCGGCCGATCCGAATGGCACCGACCCCCTGGGCCGCAAACCGGGTGAGACCGCCCGCATCGGGTCGGATGAGAACATGGTGCAGAACGATCCCGACCAACGGGCGCAGGCGCTTCTGGACGAAATCCGCCGCCGGTCGGGTGAACTGGCCCGACCGCTGGAAGAGCTGGATTACCTCAAGCGGTTGTTGCAAATGTTCTGACCGGGCGCCCGGTCATTGACAGCTCATTGACAGCCAGCCCCCGGCTTCCGACACTGCGATCATCCCCATGACCGGAAGCCCAGACGTGACCGCATTTGCCGACCTCCACGCCCGCTGCGACGCCCTTGGCACGCGGCTGTTCACCGTAACGACAGTCGACGCCGCAGCTGGGCTTGCGCGCAGGCTTTATACCTCGCATCCGGTGGAATACCCGGTGTCGGGCACCAAGCCGATGACCAAGGACGGCTGGTATGATGCCACCATCGCCGGCCGGCGGACCTTTGTGGCCAACACCCCGCCCGAGTTTGCCAAGTATTTCTTCGACCATGCGCTGATCGTTTCCCTGGGTCTTGGGTCGTGCATCAACGTGCCCGTGGCGGACGGCGGACCTGTCCTTGGGACGGTGAACATTCTGGCCGAAGCCGGGCATTTCACCCCCGAACGGCTGGCACAGTATGAGGCTTTGGTTGCGCAAGCGACCCCGGCGCTGGCTGCGGCCCTGCGGTGATGGCGAAGGTCGAAACCCCGGTCGAGGCGTTCCTGGCTCCGCTGGCCCGGATCGCCCGAAAGCATCGCGACATCGAAGGGCTGGTGTTCTGGGGCGGGGCCGGGGGTTGGTCCGACAGCCCGTCCGAAGCGCTGGAGGCCGAGGAAATCACCTTCTACGCCGAGGGGCTATTGATCGACGGCTTTCAGATGGAATGGACCCTGGTTGCCGAGGGCGACGCGCCGGACCATCTGCGCCTGTGCTTCTGGCAGGACGGCGACCCCCCACCGCCGGTGGCAGCCCCTTGGCGGGCCGAGGCCATGGGGCGCTGGACGCCCTGACCTGGCGCGCCGTCGACGTCATCCCTTGCGCCGGTTGCCATGGATGGATCAGATGTCAGCCATGTCCTATCGTGGTTCCCGATGGCTTTCACGCTGCGCCAGCTTCAGTTCTTCGTCGCCGCTGCCGAGGCCGGGTCGGTGTCGGGTGCTGCACGGGCCTTGTCGATCAGCCAGTCGTCGGTGACAGAGGCGATCCGGGGTCTGGAGGACGATCTGGGCGTCATCCTTTTTGACCGGCAGGCGCGCGGCATTCTGATGACACACAAGGGCAGCGCCTTTTTGCGCCACGCCCGGCAGATCCTCGCCGATGTCGCCACCGCGCGGTCGTCGTTTCAGGATGAGGCCGAGGCGGCAACCGGCCGCTTGTCCCTCGGCGTCACCAGCCTTGTCGCGGGCTATGTGTTGTCGGACATCCTGGCCCGGTACCGCCGCGCTTTCCCGCAGATCGAGCTGAACGTGATTGAGGACAACGGCGATTACCTGCAACACCTTCTGATCGGGGGCGAGCTGGACGTTGCGGTCCTTCTGACCTCATCGGTCAAGGATCGGCTGGCGCTGAACGTTGAAACTCTGGTGGTGTCGCCCTACCGGCTGTGGCTGCCCCTTGGGCACCCCCTGGCACAACAAGAGACGATCACGCTGGAAGGATTGGCGGGCCAACCCCTGATTCAGCTGATGGTGGACGAGATCGAGGAATCCACCCGCCGCCTGACCGCAGCGCTGCCAGTCAAACCGCAGATCACCTTCCGCACCCGCAGCGTCGAAGCCGTGCGCAGCCTTGTCGCCACCGGCGCTGGCCTCGCCATCCTGCCCAGCCTGGTCTACCGGCCCTGGAGCCTTGAAGGCGACCGGATCGAGATCCGCGATGTCTCGGGCGACCTTCCCAGCGTTCAGGTCGGCCTTGCCTGGCGCAAGGGTGCGCCGCTCTCCGCTCCGGCGCTTAACTTCGTTCGTACGGCGCAGACCGGG
>JANMGI010000597.1:0-2465 GCA_031374565.1 Paracoccaceae bacterium
TTTGCGATCATGATGGTCTTCATCTCGGGCTTCATCTGGAAGATGTGGCGCGACGAGACGGAGAGATAAGATGTTCCCACGTCCCATCCAGCACCGCAGCCAAACCGCCCAATGGGTCTACGCCATCGCGCTTCCTCTGGCCCTGATCCTGTGGCTGTTTCCGCTGTTGGGGGTCGCCATCACCTCGGTCCGGCCTGCGTCAGATCTGGCGGCGGGGAACTACTTCGGCATCCCGTCCTACCTTGCGTTTGAAAACTACGGCGACGTGTTCCGCAACACGCCGATGGGGCGCTACATCCTGAACAGCTTCATCGTGACGATCCCCACGGTGATCGGGTCCGTTGCTCTTAGCCTGATGACCGGCTTTGCCCTTGCGGTCTACAAGTTCAAAGCCAACCTGTTGATCTTCTTCATGTTTGTCGCCGGAAACTTCGTGCCCTTCCAGATCCTGATGGTCCCGGTCCGCGACATGACCCTTAGCCTTGGGATGTACAACACCTACTGGGGGTTGGCCCTGTTTCACATCGCGTTCCAGACCGGGTTCTGCACCCTTTTCATGCGCAACTTCATCAAGGCGCTGCCGTTCGAACTGATCGAGGCCGCCCGCGTCGAAGGCGTCGCCGAATGGCGGATCTTCTGGTACATCGTCCTTCCGTTGATGCGCCCGGCAATTGCCGCCCTCAGCGTGCTGATCTTCACCTTCATCTGGAACGACTTCTTCTGGGCCACGGTTCTGACCACCAGCCCCGCCGCGCAGCCGATCACGGCGGGTCTGTCGTCCCTGAATGGCCAGTGGGTCGCAGCCTGGCATCTGGTCAGCGCCGGGTCGATCCTTGCCGCCCTGCCACCCGTCGCGATGTTCTTCCTGATGCAGAAGCACTTCATCGCGGGCCTGACGCTTGGGGCCGTGAAGTAATGCAGTGGCGGATCGATACGCAGGGGCAGACGATTGCCCTTGCGACAGAAGGCGGCATTCCCGAGGTCATCTATTGGGGCCCCCGCCTGCCCGACACCGAGGATCTGGTCCAGCTTGCCCTTGCAGCGCGGTATGACCTGACCGGGGGGATGCTGGACAGGCTTCCAGCGCTTAGCCTGTCGCCGGAACCGGGGCGTGCCTTTCAGGGCCAGCCTGGCCACATGTTGGCAAAGGCTGATGGCACGCCGTTGCTTCCGGCCTTCCGCTTCGACACGGCCGAGGCTTCGCCGGGTCGGCTGACCTTGCACAGCCGGGCCGAGGGGCTGGTGCTGTCGCACCACCTGACGGCGCATCCGACCGGCACGATCACCCTGAAGACCACGCTGACCGCAGACCACCCGATCCGCGTCCAATGGCTGGCAGCACCCGTGCTTCCAGCCCCGCAAAGCGGCGACATGATCGACGTTCACGGCAAATGGGTGGGCGAATTTCACCTGATCCACACCCCATGGTCCCCCGGTATCCGGGCGCGTGAGGCGCGGACGGGGCGGTCGGGGCATGAACACCCGCCCTACTTGATCCTGGCCGGGGAAGGCTGCACCAACACGCGCGGTGAGGCCTTCGCCCTGCATTATGCCTGGTCCGGCGGGCACCGGATGCTGGCCGAAGAGCTGCCGGACGGTCGCCGTCAGGTGCAGTTCGGCCATCCTTTGGGGGCCGAGACTGAGGCTGGAACCGCGTTCGAGACGGCGGAGCTGATCGCCATCGTCTCGACCACCGGCCTGAACGGCATCGGGACCACGTTCCAGCGCGACATCCGGGACCGCGTTGTCCAGTGGCCCGATGCCGCCCGCCCGCGCCCGGTGCATTACAACTGCTGGGAGGCGGTCTACTTCGACCACAAGCTGGACACCTTGGCCGAATTCGCGACCCGCGCCGCAGCGCTTGGGGCAGAGCGTTTCGTGCTGGACGACGGCTGGTTCGGGAAGCGGGATGACGACACCTCGTCTTTGGGCGACTGGACCATCGACCGCCGCAAATGGCCGCAAGGCCTGCATCCACTGATCGCCCATGTCCATTCGCTGGGGATGAGCTTCGGCCTCTGGTTCGAACCCGAGATGGTAAACCCGGACTCGGACCTTTACCGTGCGCATCCGGACTGGATGCTGGGGCCGGTGGACCAGATCACCGGGCGCGGACAGATGGTGTTGAACCTGGCGCTGCCAGAGGTGCGTGAAAACCTCTTTCAGCAAGTTTCGGCGGTGCTGGCCGAATACGCCATCGACTACATCAAATGGGACCATAACCGCCTGTTGCCAGAGGTCGATGCAGCCCAGACGCCGGGGATTTATGATCTGATCGACCGACTTCGCGCGGCGCATCCTTCCGTCGAAATTGAAAGCTGCGCCAGTGGCGGGGGCCGGATCGACGCGGGCATCCTGGCGCGGACACATAGGGTCTGGTTGTCGGACAGCAATGACGCGCTGGAACGGCTTCGGATGCAACACGACGCGGCTTTGTTCCTGCCCTCGGCCATCACCGGCAGCCA
>JANMGI010000599.1:0-4870 GCA_031374565.1 Paracoccaceae bacterium
CACATAGGGCGAGAACGCCCGCTTGATCCCCTCGATGTTCGCGTTGATCTGCGCGTCGGTCAGCAGCGGGCGCTCATCCGCCCGGAACGACGGATCGCCGATCTTGGTCGTGCCCCCGCCCATCAGCACGATGGGCTTGCCGCCGCATTTTTGCAGCCAGCGCAGCATCATGATCTGGATCAGACTGCCAACGTGCAGGCTGGTGGCCGTCGCGTCGAACCCAATGTAGCCAGGCAGCACATTCTTCACCAATGCCTCGTCAAGTGCCTGATAATCCGTGCAATCGGCAACAAAGCCGCGCTCGAACATCACGCGCATGAAGTCAGATTTCGGATGGTAGTTCATGGCCGCCTCGGTCTAGGATGTGGCGGCGGTATAGCTGCGTGAAGGGTCCAAGGGAAGATGCGGAAGGACGGGGCATTGTGGGCGCTGGGGGCGATGTCCGGCACGTCGCTGGATGGCGTCGATGCCGCAATGATCAAGACCGACGGGCACGCGGTCTTTGCCTTCGGTCCCGCCGCCTATCGACCTTACACCCCCGATGAGCAAGACACCCTGCGCGCGGCACTTGGCCAGTGGCCGGGAGAGCGTTGCGTCGACGCCGCCGCCGAAGTGGTGGAAACCGCCCATGCCGAAGTTCTCGCCCGCTTTTCCGGGGCCGAACTTCTCGGCTTCCACGGCCAGACCCTCGCGCATGATCCCAAGGGCAGGGGCACCCACCAATGCGGCAATGGTGCCATTCTGGCGCAGCTTCTGGGCCTGCCCACGGTCTGGGATTTCCGCACGTCCGATGTGACCATCGGCGGGCAGGGGGCTCCGCTCGCGCCCTTCTACCACTACGCGCTGGCCCGCCATATCGGTGCCACCGAACCCCTTGCGTTCTTGAACCTTGGCGGCGTCGGCAATCTCACCTGGATTGACCCCACCGCCCCCGGCCCGGAAAGCCCCGGCGCCCTCATGGCCTTTGACACCGGTCCGGCGAACGCGCCGATCAACGACCTGATGCGCAGCCGCCTTGGCCTGCCTTTTGACGACCGCGGCGCGCTTGCCGCGAAGGGCGAGGTGGACGAAGATTTTGTCGCCTCGGTGCTGAAGGACGCATGGTTTGACGCGCAGCCGCCAAAGTCACTGGACCGCAACGACTTTCACGGCCTTCTCGACCGGCTCGACATGCTGTCCGACCAAGACGCCGCCGCGACCCTGACCGCTATTGCCGCGGCCTCGGTCGCCGCCGCGCAGATCCACCTGCCAGCCCCGGTGACCCGCATTCTTGTCACCGGCGGTGGTCGCCACAACCCCACGCTCATGGCCGAACTCCGCCGCCGCATCGCGGTCCGCATCGACCCGGTCGAAGAGGTGGGCCTTGACGGTGACATGCTCGAGGCGCAGGCCTTCGCCTTCCTCGCCGTCCGTGTGCTGCGCAAGATGGCAACCTCCAGCCCCGATACGACCGGCGCCCCCGCGCTGGTCGGCGGTGGCCAGATCAGCCGGCCCGACTAACCCTTCGCCCGGAGCCGCCCCGCCAGGATCGGCAACGAATAGATCACCAGCGCCGCCCAGATCAGCGCGAACGCGATCATCTTTGTGCCACTGAACGCCTCCCCAAAGACGAACACCGCTGTCAGGAAGATGAGCGTCGGCGCGATGTATTGCATGATCGCGATGGTCGACAGCGTCAGCCGCTTCGCCCCGTTGGCATAGATCATCAGCGGCCCGGCCGTGACGATCCCGCAGCCGATCAGCAGCGCATCATCCCAGCCGACACCCATCCGGAAATGCCCGGTCCCCTGCGATCCAAGCCAGACCATATAGGCCAGTGCCGGAATGAGAAGGATCAGCACCTCCAGCGCAAAGCCCTGGTTCGGCCCGATCGGCAGCCGCTTTTTCAGATAGGCATAAAACCCCCAGGTCAGCGTCAGCCCCAGCGCCACGACCGGCAAGCGCCCCGCGTCCCAGGTCAGAATGCCCACCGCCACCACCGCCAGCGCAATCGCGGCCATTTGCAACCGCCCCATCCGCTCGCCCAGCAGCACCGCACCAAGGAAAATCGAGAACAAAGGGTTGATGTAATACCCCAACGCCGCATCCAGTGCATGGCCCGAACCGATGGCCCAGACGTAGATCCCCCAGTTCACGCTGATCAGCGCCGCCGTCAGCACGCCCATGGCCAGCATCCTCGGGCTTCTCAGCGCGGCCCGCAGGTCCACCGTTTGCCCCGTCCACCACAGGACCGCAAACGCAATCGGCACCGACCAGACCACCCGGTGCGCAATCACCTCAGGCGGCGGAATATGCGCGAGCGCCTTCATGTAAAGCGGCAAAAAACCCCACAGAAGATAGGCTGCAAGAGCATAGAGAAAGCCGGGCAGACTGTCGCCATTGCGTGTTTGGGGGGACGGATCACTCATGCCCCACCCCTACCGAAACCGCTGGGGCGCAACCACCTCGATCTTGTGCCCCGCACAATCCCCGCAGCTTTCATACTGACCCAAAAATCCCCGCCAGAGGCAGCCACGTCAGATCACAACTCCGGCCTCAAAAGGTAAACGCCACCTGAACGTCCACACCGAACCCATTGTTTTTATTTGATCGGACAACCCGTCCATGCAGGACTCGCTTCACAACTCCCATCCCTGCGGGGCCAGCTCGAACCCCTCGAACCGGAACCCGGGAGATACCGTGCAACTGACCAACGTCCAGTCTCCGGTCGACCGCGCCGCCTGCCACCACCCCGCGGGGACCACAGCCTGAACAACTTCGCCTCCCAGCACGTCCGGCCCCAGCCGATGTTCGGTGGCCGCAGTTTTGCCCATCGACAAGACCAACGGCGCACCGGCATGCCACAGCCAGATCTCGTCGGCATCCACCCGATGCCAGTGGCTCCGCTCGCCCGCCTGCAACAGAAACAGGATCGCCGTCCCGCTCGCCCGGCCCTCCCGCAAAGGCCCGGTCCAGGTCTGCCGATACCACCCCCCCTCCGGGTGCGGCTGCAATTCCAGCTTGCGGATGATCTCCTTGCCGCTCACACTTGCCTCCACTGACCCGGAGCAATCCCATCCAGCGTCCAGTCCCCCACCCGCCAGCGGATAAGCCGCAGGCAGGGCAAGCCCACGGCGGCACACATCCGCCGCACCTGCCGGTTCCGCCCTTCACGAAGCGTCACCTCGATCCAACCATCCGGCACCGACTTCCGCACCCGGATCGGCGGGGTCCGGGGCCACAGCCACTCCGGCTCCCCGACCCCCTCGGCTCCGGCGCGCAGGGTCGGGCCGTCGTTCAGCACGACCCCCGCCCGCAGCCGCTCCAGCGCGGCCTCGGTCACCACGCCCTCGACCTGAGCCAGATAGGTCTTCTCCAGCTTGAAGCGGGGGTCCGCGATCTGGGCCTGAAGCTTGCCGTCATCGGTCAGCACCACCAGCCCCTCCGAATCCCGGTCCAGCCGCCCCGCCGGATAGACCCCCTTCACCGGAACGAAATCCGCCAGCACCGCCCGCTCCCCCTCGCGTGAGAATTGGCAGAGCACGTCATAGGGTTTGTTCAAAAGGATCAGCACCCCGAAGACCTACCCTTCGGACAGCCCGTTGCCAACCCGCCCGCCCCATGCCAGCCTTCGCCCATGACCCACACCCTGATCATCGGCGCCGGGATCACCGGTGCCGCCCTGGCCTACCAGCTTTCCCAGTGTGGCGAGGCGGTCACCATCGTCTCGACCCATGCTGAAGGCGGCCTTGCGTCGGCGGCAAGCTTCGGCTGGCTCAACGCCTCCTACTTCCTCAACCATCCGCATTTCCGCCTGCGGCACGAAGGTCTGGCCGCCCATCGCCGCCTGATCGCGGCTGTTCCCGGCCTGCCCACCACATGGCAAGGGTGCCTCTGGTATGAGGCGATGGGCGACGCACAGGCCGAAACCGCCACAGATTTGCAAGACCTTGGCTACACTGTCAGAACCCTTGGCAAACCCGAAATTGCAGCGAAACTTCCTGCCCTCGGCCCGGTGCCGGACAGCGCGCTCTATTTCCCTGAAGAAGGCGTCGCCGATCCCGCGATCCTTGCCCGCGCGCTGATTTCTGCCTCTGGTGCGAAGGTCGTTCGCGCCACGGTGCAGTCCCTGTCCGAGGCGAAGGGCAGGGTGACCGGCTGCGTCACCGACATCGGTCCCCTGACAGCAGACCGGGTGATCCTTGCCACCGGAACCGGCACGCCCGCGCTGCTGGAGCCGTTGGGCTACACGCTTCCGATGCTGAAACGGCCCGGCCTGATGCTGACCACTACCGCGCTGCCCCCAATCTGCCCGGTGATTCTTGCCACCCCCGATCAGGAGGTCCGCCAGGACATCGAAGGCCACCTTCACGCCCCAGCCACTGCGGGGCATCAGGGCGACCATGCCGAAGTCTTCGGGTCTTTTCCTGTGGTGATCAACGCCACCCTGCAACGCCTTCGCGCGCTGTTTCCCGGGTATGAGATCCACTTCGGGCGGCAAGCGATGGCGATGCGGCCGGTGCCGGAAGACGGACTGCCTGTGGTCGGGCAGGGGCCGGTTCGTGACCTCTGGATCGCGGTGATGCACTCCGGCGCGACGCTTGCGCCCGTCGTGGCCGAGCTTCTGGCCGACGAACTCACCGGCGGCCCGCCAAGCCCGCTTCTTGCCGGTTTCCGGCCCGCGCGCTTCGCCTGATCAAAAAAGGGCGCCCCGATCAGGGCGCCCCAAATCTTTTCGAAAAGATCTGCAAGGATTTTCGAAAATCCTTCGTGTCCGTCGTCAGGCGCGCAGCACCGAGCGCCCGGCGTATTCCGCCGTCTCGCCCAGCATTTCCTCGATCCGGATCAGCTGGTTGTATTTTGCCAACCGGTCCGACCGGCTCAGCGACCC
>JANMGI010000624.1:0-1681 GCA_031374565.1 Paracoccaceae bacterium
GTCTGCGTGGACAGCGGCTATCAGATCAGCGTTGCCGGGGCGGCCGGGATGGACGTGAAGGAGACCGAGCTTCTGTTCACCGTGCCCACCGAGGAGGAGGCGATGGAGGTGATCGCGGCCTTCGTCCAGCTTTACCGCGAGAACGCGCGCTATCTGCACCGGATCTACAAATGGGTGGCGAAGGTGGGTCTGGACTGGTGCAAAGACCAGATTGCGGACCTTGAGACCCGGCGGGCGCTGCAGGGCCGTTTCATGCTGTCCCAATCCGTCTACCAGACCGATCCCTGGGCCGAACTGGCGGAACGACCCGCCGACTGGGCCCCGATTGCCGACCTGACCCTGAGGGCCGCCGAATGACCGCGATGATCGACATTGCCGCGCTGGACGACATCCCCCGACAAGGGGCCCGGGTGGTGAAGACCGACGCGGGATGCGTGGCGGTGTTCCGCACCGCTGACGATCAGGTCTTCGCGATCGACGACCGCTGCCCCCACAAGGGCGGGCCGTTGAGCGAAGGGATTGTCCACGGGACACAAGTGACCTGCCCGCTGCATGCCTGGGTCTTTGATCTTGCGACCGGACAGGCTCAAGGGGCGGATGAAGGTTCGGTGCAGACCTATCCGGCGCGGACCGAAGGCGGGCGGGTGTTTCTGGACGCAAGCTTTCTGCGGCGGCGGTCGGCGGCGTGATCGTTCTGCATCCCCCGCAAATGGACGGGGCGGTCCGGTCGACCTGCCTCTACTGCGGGGTGGGTTGCGGGGTGATCCTGACCCCAGACGGGGCGGGCGGTCTTTCGGTGAAGGGCGATCCCGATCACCCGGCGAACTTCGGGCGGCTTTGTTCCAAGGGCTCGGCTTTGGGAGAAACGGTGGGGCTGGAAGGCCGTCTACTGGCTCCGCGCGTTTTCGGGCAGGAGGTTGGCTGGGACGCGGCGCTGGGTGTCGTGGCCAAGCGGTTTGCGAGGACGATAGCGGAACACGGGCCGGATTCGGTGGCCTTGTATGTCTCGGGCCAGTTGCTGACCGAGGATTACTATGTCGCCAACAAGCTGGCGAAAGGCTTCTGGGGCACGGCGAACATCGACACCAATTCGCGGCTTTGCATGGCTTCCAGCGTTGCGGGGCATCGGCGGGCGTTCGGGACCGACACGGTTCCGGGGCAGTATGAGGATCTGGAACTGGCCGATCTGGTTGTGCTGGTGGGGTCGAACCTGGCCTGGTGCCATCCGGTGCTTTACCAACGACTGGCGGCGGCCAAGGCGGCGCGACCGGAGATGAGGGTCGTCGTGGTCGACCCGCGCCGGACCGCCACCTGTGAGATTGCCGATCTGCATCTGGCGATTGCTCCGGGCGGGGACATCGCCTTGTTCAATGCGCTGCTTGCCGGGATCGAGGCAACCGGCTGCGCTGACGCGGCGTTTCTGGCGCATGTCTCCGGAGCGGAAGCGGCCTTCGCTGCGGCGCGGGGGTGCGATCCTGCCGGGACGGGTCTGGCGGCGGAAGACCTGCGCGCGTTTCTTGATCTGTGGACCGGGACCGAGAAGGTGGTGACGGTCTATTCTCAGGGGGTCAATCAATCCTCCCAAGGAACCGACAAAGTGAACGCGATCCTGAACTGCCATCTGGCGACGGGTCGGATCGGGCGGCCGGGGATGGGGCCTTTCAGCGTGACGGGGCAGCCA
>JANMGI010000656.1:0-5940 GCA_031374565.1 Paracoccaceae bacterium
CGCCGGGGCCGTTCGACAGGAACACACCCTCGGGGTTGAGGGCCAGCACGTCTTCGGCGGTGGCGGTGGCGGGCAGGACCGTGACCTCGCAGCCGACCGACGCCAGACAGCGCAGGATGTTGCGCTTGGCGCCGTAATCGATGGCGACGACGCGGAAGCCGGGGCCTTGGCGCTGGGTGTAGCCCTCGGGCCAGGCCCAGCGTTTTTCATCCCAGCGGTAGGATTGGGCGCAGGTCACGTCGCGGGCGAGGTCGAGCCCGACGAGGCCCTTCCAGGCGCGGGCTTTCGCCACCAGTTTCTCGATATCGAAGCGGCCCTCGGGGTCATGGGCCAGGGTGACGTGGGGAGCCCCTTGCTGGCGAATGGCGCGGGTCAGGCGACGGGTGTCGATGCCACCGATGCCAATGCGTCCGATCTTGGTCAGCCAAGTGGTCAGATCGCCGGTCGCGCGCCAGTTCGAAGGTTCGGTCGGGTCCCATTTCACCACGATCCCGGCGGCAGAGGGGGTCTGGGTCTCGTCATCCTCAGCCGTGACGCCGGTGTTGCCGATGTGGGGGAAGGTGAAGGTCACGACCTGGCCCGCATAGGAGGGGTCTGTCATGATTTCCTGGTAGCCGGTCATCGCGGTGTTGAACACCAGTTCCGCCGCCGTTTCGCCCGTGGCGCCGAAGCCGTGGCCATAAAAGAGGGTGCCGTCTGCAAGTGCGAGGCAGGCGGTAGGCTTCTGCGGCGCAGGCATGGCGACTCTCCCATTTGCTGAATTGCGCGGAAACTACGGGGCGGAAGGCGCTGGGTCAAGGGCGCATGCGAAATGGAATATATAGCAAGATCAATAGTTTGGCAAAATGTCCTGTGGTTGCGGTCGGGTGCGGATGCGCGTATTGTCCAAAACCGGGGAAACCACCGGAAAGACTGAACCATGCTTTTGCGCGACCGTCTGCAGACGGCCCTTAAAGAGGCCATGAAGGCCAAGGAGGCTGACCGCCTCTCGACCCTTCGTCTGATCAATGCCGCCATCAAGGACCGAGAGATTGCACTGCGCGGCGAGCCGGATGCGGGCGAGGTGGGCGAGCCTGAAATCTTGCAGATCATGGGCAAGATGGTCAAGCAGCGCCACGAATCCGCGCGGGCCTACGAAGAGGGCGGGCGGCTGGAACTGGCGGAAAAGGAATTGGCCGAAATCGGCGTGATCCAGGAATTCCTGCCCCGTCAGATGGACCAGGACGAAGTCGCAGCTGCGGTGAGTGCGGCAGTGGCCGAGACGGGTGCGGCCAGCATCCGGGACGTGGGCAAGGTCATGGCGGCATTGAAGGCGCGTTACACCGGCCAGATGGACTTTGGCGCGGTCGGGGCGCTGGTCAAAGCGCGACTGGGGTAGGATTCAAGAACCGCACGGGAAACGGCTAAGCCCCCGCGCGTGCGCTGATCACAGCCCTTTCAGAAACGCCAGTGACGGCATGAAGAAGTATTCGCCACCCTTCATCGTCACGGTCTGCGGGACTGGTGCGGTCAATTTGTGATCCTTCGCCTTTTTGAAATCGGCGCCCCATACGACGGGGCAATCGATCTGAGCGCGTGGGCCTTGACCAATCACCGGGTCCGGTCCGGGGCTGGTCCGCCCCGCAGCCATCCTGGGAAAGGTCGGGTTGTTGGCCCAGACGGTCTGCACGAATTCGAACTGCTCGGTGATGTTGGCGTTGAAGGCCATGAACAGAAGGCCGACATCCTTGGTGGGCTTGTTGTTTGTCATGCCGTCGTTGAGGTTGTCGGTCCGGATTCCGTAGGTCTGGCCGCGACGCGCCATGATGTGCAGCCGCTCTTGGGCATGGGGCTCAAAACCACCGCTACCACGCGGGTTCATCTTCCTGATATGCGCGAAGTGCGGGCACTTGCCGCCACCACCGTCGGTATTAGGTGTGCTATCGCCCACGTCGCTGTCATAGTCGAAGTCATTCTGCACCGGATGATGTGACCCGTCGCCGGACTGGATCGTCAGCGGTGTGCCATCCTCGAACCGCCCGACAAGCATCGCACCGGCTCGTTCGGCGTTTTCGCCCGTCAGGCCCAGGCGGGTTGCCAGCTTGGCTTCCTCTATCTTGAACTGCTTGACGTTCTGCTCCAGCTTCCGAAACACGAAATAGCTGCCGAAATCATGCGCCGGGTCTGGGGCGGCAGGGTCGGGCACGATCACCCGGCTTGGCGGAAAGCGCGGGTCCCAGGTCGACGTGCCATCTGCCGAAAGGGTTTCGGCCCGCACATCTTCGGTCAGGAACAGTGGCTGGCTTCTGCCATCGACGTAGCCGAAATGTTCGATTCCGTCGCCGTTCGCATTGTGACGCCCGCGCCCCGTCTCCCGTCCAAGGATCACGATGCCCGGCCCGACCAAGGCCAGAACCTTGGCCAGAGCGGCGTCATGCGGTGCCTGCAACTGGTCGCCGACAAGAACGACAGCGTGGATGGTGCCACGAAAATGCCCATCCCAGGTCGCGGGCGCAGGGTCGCCGAGGAGGCCTGTCTTCATGCCGTTGCGGAACGGAGGGTTGTCTGGCTGCTTTGCCGCCGGGATCCCAAGCGCGGTGTATCCCGCCGCCGTCACACCCGCGCCGACATAGGCAGTGCCGGGTTTGCTGAGGTCGTTGAAGGCCTTGACCTCGGCAAGGTGGGTGCGTGCGGACTTGATCAGGGGCTTGGCGCCACTGGCTAGCGCCTTGAGGAAGGCCTTGCCCTTCGCGGCCTGATCAAAGCGCAGAAAAAGGACTGTCAGAACCTCGCGGACATGGCCTTTGAGGATGTTCGGCTGAAGGCCGTCAAGCATCTTGAGGTTGTCGGGTGTGGGGTTTTCCCATGAAAACGGAGCGTTCAGTGTGACTGCCATGGAGGGTCTCCATCAATGGTGAAGCTGCTGAAATTTCGGGCCGTGAAAGGGGTCAAGCTGAGAATGCGTGCCAAAAATCGGACGTCTCCAGGATACAATAGGCGCGTCAGGAGTCAATAGTTGCGGATTCCCGGAAGCTTCCTGCGCAAGGTGGCAGGCAAGATTGCGGCAGGCAAGTGTGGACGGAAGTGTCGTCGCGCAGCGCCTAAAGCCGGGCTGCGATGCGTCGGGTCAAGTCGTCGCGCAGGGCAATGCGTTCGTCTTCGGACAGGAACGCGCCCAGTTCCACCTCGCGGCCTTCGCCTTTCAGGGTCAGGTAATTCGGCACCGGGCCTCCGGTTTCGTGCAGGGTCAGGCGGACCCAGTAGGGGTTCGCCTCCCAGTCCTGGCGCCGACCTTTCGGGCCGTGGCGGACAAGGGTGATGCGGTCGGGGGCAAGCGTGAGGTCTTCGACAATGTCCCGGTCACGGCCGTTCTTGCGCAGCGCAAACCAGATGGCCCAGATCGTGCCCAGAAGGAACGGCAGCAGTGCCCAGAGGACCGGACTGCCAAGTGTGCCCATCAGCGGCAGAGCGATCAGGACGGCGGTTGCGCCGACGAACCAAACGAAGCCTGCTTGCGTCAGCGACCTGTGCGGCCAGAGATGCAGACGATCCGCGCCGTCCTTGGGGGGGAGCCATTCATAGGGCATGGTCTATCTGTCGTCAGGGGGTAAGGCGGGACAAGAAGTCCTGGAATGCGGCGCGGTAGGCGGCCGGGTCTTCGGCGTAAGACCCAAGGTGATCGGCCCCGGTCCAGAGCGTCACCGTCGGGGCGGTGCGGGCGGCGGCTAGGGCCTGTGACGGGCCGATGGGAACAATGCGGTCAGCGCTGCCATGGGCCAGGAACATCGGGCCGGGGAAGGCCTGGAGGGCGGCGGCAACTTCGGCCTGGGCGAAGGGCAGGCTGATCTTGAAGGGCAGGAACTGCTTTGCGGTCCAGGAAAAGAGCTGGGGCAGGGGCTTGCCGCTTTGAACGGAAAGGTGGTCGATCACCGCGCCGAAGCTGACTGCCGGGCTGTCCAGTGCCACGGCTTGAACGCGGGCGGCAAGCGGACTTTGCGTCAGGAACTGGCCCAGGATTGCGCAACCCATCGAATCCGCGACGACCAGAAGCTTCGGGTCGGTGTCGGTGGGGGCCATCATTGTGACCGCTGCTTCAAGGTCGGGCCATTCGGTCAGGCCAAAGCCGTAGCTGCCCTCAGGCGCTGCGGGGGCTGTGGCGTCGTTGCGGTAGGTCATCAGAAGGACGGACCAGCCTGCTTCGTGCAGGATGGACAGGGCGCGGTAGCCGTCTTCGCGCGCGCCTGCGATGCCGTGGACATAGATCGCGCGGCCGGCTTCGGTCCCGGCGGCGGGGACAAGCCAGGCCTCGGCACCGCCAAGCGGGGTCTCCACGGTGACGGTCTGGAAGGGCAGGGAGAGGGCCTTCATCGGATCACCGCGATAGCCGAGGGCGAGTGGATCGGTCGGAGGCTTGGCATTGGCCAGCGCGGCAGAAAGTGGTCCGGTCTGCAAAAGCCCGGCCACGGCATGGGCCAGGAAATAGCCGCCGATGGCGACGTAGCTGGCGAAGACCAAAGCGACAAGCATGACGACGAAGGAAACGATCCGCATGGCGACACCCCGGTCTTGTGCAAAGAAGAAGGCCCCGGGTGCAGATGCAGCCCGGGGCCTTCGGTCAGCTCAGGCGCTTAATGCGCGTGTGACTTGTCCCAGTCGGACTGCTTTGGCAGCTGCTCGAACGTGTGTTCGGGCGGCGGGCAGGGCAGGGTCCATTCCAGGGTGTCGGCGTATTCGTTCCAGTAGTTGTTCTCGGTGATCCGGCGACCCCAAAGCAGGGTGTAGAACACGATGCCGATGAAGAACACGAAGGAGGCAAAGGACAGAAACGCCCCCATCGACGAGAACCAGTTCCAGTAGGCGAACGCCTCGGGGTAGTCGATGTAGCGGCGCGGCATCCCCTGACGACCCAGGAAGTGCTGCGGGAAGAACGTCAGGTTCGAGCCGATGAACATCATGAAGAAGTGCAGCTTGCCCGCCCATTCCGGGTATTGGCGTCCCGACATCTTGCCGATCCAGAAATAGACCCCGGCGAAGATCCCGAACACGGCACCCAGCGACATAACGTAGTGGAAATGCGCAACGACATAGTAGGTGTCGTGATAGGCGCGATCCACCGGGGCCTGAGAAAGGACGATCCCGGTCACACCGCCAAGGGTGAAGAGGAAGATGAAGCCGAAGGCCCAGAGCATCGGGGTCTTGAACTCGACCGAGCCGCCCCAGATCGTCGCGATCCACGAGAAGATCTTCACCCCCGTCGGCACCGCGATGACCATCGTGGCCAGCATGAAGTAGCTTTGCTGGGTCAGCGACATGCCCACGGTGTACATGTGGTGCGCCCAGACGACGAAGCCCAGAACGCCGATTGCCACCATCGCGTAGACCATCGGCAGATAGCCGAAGATCGGCTTGCGGCTGAAGGTCGAGATGACCTGGCTGACGATCCCGAAGGCCGGGATGATGATGATGTACACTTCCGGGTGGCCGAAGAACCACAGGATGTGCTGATACAGGATCGGGTCACCGCCGCCAGAGGGCGAGAAGAAGGTGGTGCCAAAGTTCCGGTCGGTGAGCAGCATGGTGATGGCACCGGCCAGCACGGGTAGGGCCAGAAGGATCAGCCAAGCGGTGACAAAGATCGACCAGCCGAACAGCGGCACCTTATGCATGGTCATGCCGGGGGCGCGCATGTTCAGGAAAGTTGTGATCATGTTGATCGCGCCCAGGATCGACGAGGCGCCCGACAGGTGGACGGCGAAGATCGCAAGGTCCATCGCGTAACCGCCTTCGGCCGTGGTGGACAGAGGCGGATAGAGCACCCAGCCGCCGCCATATCCAGTCCCGAGGTCACCACCGCCGCTTGGCGCCAGCATCGAGGCCACACCAAGCGAAGTTCCGGCAATAAACAGCCAGAACGACAGGTTGTTCATCCGCGGGAACGCCATGTCCGGCGCACCGATCTGC
>JANMGI010000716.1:0-3619 GCA_031374565.1 Paracoccaceae bacterium
CGGCTGACGCAAAAGGCATTCTGGCTGGACCGCCGATATCCCATCGTCAACCGCTGGCGGGATGACGGCTGAGTCGCGCGTCAGACCGGCGTCACCGCGCATTCCGGCAAAAGACGCATCACGTCTTCCGGGCGGCAAAGCTGGGTCGCGTCGGTGGTCACTGCGGCAGAAGCGGCGGCTGAACCCAAGGCCAGCGCCTCGGCGTTGGACTGACCTTGCGCAAGGGCCAGAACGAAGGCGGCAACGAAACTGTCGCCCGCGCCGACGGTGGAGCGGACCCGCACCTTCGCCGCCTTGGCAAAGAGCCTCTGGTTGGCATCGGCCAGGATGTTGCCTTCGGCGCCGCGCGCGATGATGACGATCTTGGCCACGCCCCGATGCACCAGCGACTGGGCGAAATCGGCAGTGTCGGCCAGCGTGGGCAGCGGTTTGCCTGCCAGGTCCTCGCCCTCTGGCCCGTCCATCCGCAGCACGTCAAGGCCTGGGATCGGGTGGCGCACGGCCTCGGTCAACGTTGTGCCGGAGGTGTCCAGCACCACCCGCGCCTCGGGCATTGAAGCCGCAAGCTGGGCCGGGAAATCGACCGGCACGCCGGGGGGCTGGCTGCCGGAGATGACCGACAGGCTGCCGGGCCGGGCGGTGGCGCGCAGAAGGGTGAAGACGCGCGCACGCTCGGCTTCGCCCCAGACGGGACCGGGGAGCATGAAACGATACTGCTTGCCGGTGGTGGCTTCGTTCACTGTCAGCGACTGGCGGGTTTCGCCGGGGCCGAGGATGGAAAGGAAGGTCACGCCCTCTCCCCGGATCAGCCCGGCCAGACGGTCGCCGGTCAAGCCGCCGATGGCAACAAGGGCGAGACTGTCGCCGCCAAGCGATTTGATCGCGCGCGAGACATTGAGACCACCACCGCCGGGATCAAGCAACGGCTCGGTGCAGCGCAGCTTGTGGCCGGGGGTCATCTCATGCACCTCGGTCGCCATGTCGAGCGCGGGGTTGAGCGTGAGGGTCAGGATCGGAAGCTGGGACATGCGGCACCTTTGGCTGTTACCGCTATCATAAACGCTTCGTCCGGAAATGGAACCGCCCCCGAAGACCGTTTCCGGGGGCGGGTGGAGCGCAAAAGTTTCGAAAGCCTTTGGCAAAATCCTTCGACGAATTTTGGGTCTGGCCTCAGCCGTTCAGCATCATCTGGTAGCTGGCCGGGACATAGCGGAAGCCTTCGCCCGCGGCTTCGACATATCCAAGGCCGGGGAAGGGCATGTGATAGCCGATGAAGGGCAACCGGTCAGCCGCGAGCATGCCGAAGACCGCTTTGCGGGCGGTTGCGGCCGCGGGTTTGTCGGCATCGAACTTCACTTCCCAGTCGGGTTTCGCAAGCGACCAGACGTAGTGGTTGGCGGTGTCGGCGGTGATCACGAGCTGCTGCCCGGCGCTTTCCAGCCGATATGCGAAATGCCCCGGAGTATGGCCGTAAGCGGCCATCGCGGAAATGCCCGACGCGACCGAACCGCCATCGTCAAGGAAGGTCATCTTGGCGTTGAAGGGTTTGACATTGGCGTCGAAAAGCTCGTTTCCGGCCGTCGACCAGAAGTTGTGTTCGACCGCGCCAGTCACGTAGCGGGCGTTCGGAAAGGTTGCAACTCCGCCTGTGGCCATGCCGCCGATATGGTCGGGATGCATGTGGGTCAGGACAACGACATCGACCTGATCGGGGGTGACACCTGCGGCGGCAAGGGCAGCCGAAAGACCTTCGGGTGCCATGCCGGTGTCGAAGAGCACAAGCTCTGCCCCGGTGTTGACCAGCGTGGGAGTGAAGAAGAACTGCGCCTTGTCAACCGGCAGGAAAGCTGCGGTCGAGGCGGCGGCAAAGTCTTCGGGCGTGGCGTTCAGGCCGAAGATCTCTTGCGGCTTTTCAACGGTGGCGGTTCCGGCCAGCAGCGTTGTCACTTCGAAGTCGCCCAGCTTGAAGCGATTGAAGGGCGCGAAGCCGGAGCCTTGCAACTCGGCCTTGGCGAAAGCGGGGGCGGTCAGGGTGGCAGCGAATGGCATTGCTGCTCCGGCGAAGATCGCCTCACGGCGGGAAAGTCGGGTCATCATGTCCTCGTTCGGTTGGGAGGAAGAAGGGTAGGACACGGAGCCGTCTCGTCCGGTCACGGGCGCGTCAGATGACGTGCGGTCCTGCACACGTACTGTGCAGCGTGGCCGGGAACCTACGTCACTCCCACCAGCGGTCGATGGCGGCAATCTGTTCGTCGGACCAGCCGAAGTGATGCGCGATCTCGTGGACCACGACATGGGTGACGATTTCCTGAATCGAGACGTTGCCGCGTTCGGCCCATTCATCAAGGATCGGACGGCGGAAAAGCCAGACCACGTCGGGACGGGTCATCTGATCGGCGGTGGATTTCTCGGTCAACGGTATGCCGTCATAAAGGCCGGTGAGGTCAAAGGCATCGTCGACGCCAAGCTCTTCCAGCATCTCGTCTTCGGCAAACTCCTCGACCCGGATGCGGATAAGGGTCGCAGGCTCGCGGAAGGGCGCGGGCAGCGTGGACACGGCCTCATGCGCAAGCTCTTCGATCAGGGCGAGGGAGGGGGCGATGCTGTCGGGCGATGGGTTGGTCATAGCCGGAAGATAGGGGCGGCTTGCGTCCGGGGGAAGGGGCGGGGGAAAGGGGGCGGCAAATGGCGGGCCGGGTCGAAAAGATGGGAGGCGAGGATGGCCAAGGTCATCCGGGCGAAAGAATTGCCGCTGGACCGGGCGGCCCGGCTTGCGGCGGTGCCTCAACTGGACAATGCCGGGGGCTTGTGACAGGGAAGGGCGCCTGAAGGAGCCGTTCAAATGACCGTCACCACCCGCTTCGCCCCCTCGCCCACCGGCTGGATCCATGTGGGCAACCTGCGCACCGCGCTGATGAATTATCTCATCGCCCGCCAGAATGGCGGGCAATTCATTCTGCGGCTGGATGACACCGATCAGGAACGGTCGAAGCAGGAATACATCGACGGGCTGAAGGCAGACCTGGACTGGCTGGGCATCCGGTATGACCGGGTGGAACAGCAATCCAAACGCATGGACCGCTACGCCGAAGCCGCCGAGCAGTTGAAGGCGGCCGGGCGGTTCTATGAGTGTTTCGAGTCTCCGGTCGAGCTGGACCTGAAGCGCAAGAAGCAGCTGAACATGGGCAAACCCCCGGTCTATGACCGCGCGGCGCTGAACCTGACCGAGGCGCAGAAGGATGCCTACCGCGCCGAAGGGCGGCCGGGCTACTGGCGCTTCAAGCTGGATCTGGAGCGGATCGAGTGGACGGACGGGATCATCGGGCCGATCTCGATTGACGCCGCTTCCGTCAGTGACCCGGTGCTGATCAAGGCGGACGGGCAAGTGCTGTATACGTTTGCCTCGTCCGTCGATGACGTGGACATGGGGGTGACCCACATCGTCCGGGGCGCGGACCACGTGACGAACACGGCGACGCAGATCCAGATCATGAAGGCGCTGGGCGGCACCCCGCCGACTTTCGCGCACCATTCTCTGCTGACCGGGCCGCAGGGTGAGGAATTGTCGAAGCGGCTGGGCGTGCTGTCCCTGCGCGACCTGCGGGCGCGGGGGGTGGAA
>JANMGI010000414.1:0-5208 GCA_031374565.1 Paracoccaceae bacterium
ATGCATGCAGGCAGCGGCGAGAAGACCACCGTAATAGGGCATGGGGGCGGACAGCAATCGTGCGCAGCAATGCAGCTAACCGTCTGGACCCTGGTTCAAGGCTTGGATTGGACGCTACCATGCTGAAAGGGTCGGGGCTGAAAGGATCGCGTGTCCGCGCCCGCCAGAACGACGTTTTTGGGCGCGGCCATTCTCGATAATGTTGCGCAAGTCGATGAACCAAATCCAGAGACGAATTCGGCCTTAGTTGAGCAGGCCACCCACTTAGGCGGAGGTCGCTTCAGTCCGTTCGACTTCAGCGGTCTTTGCGTCCGCAGATGCGGAGTCGATCTCATCCTCGGCTATGGAATCAACTTCGTCATCGTCCTCGGAGTTAGCCATTTTCCAGGTGACCTGGAACTCCAGCTCCACTTCGTCGCCTTCGCGCTCATGCGCGATCGACAGTTGCGCGCCTTCGGGAATGGTCACGTCTTCGCCTTCGATATGGACTGTGAACGCTTCGCCGCTTTCCAGCGCATCGGCAAGGCGGCGAAGCTCTTCAACAAAGCTGGAAGTCTCGTGCGGAACGTCGATATCGCGATCTTCGGTCATGGGGTGCTCCTTGGCAGCGGTTGCGAAGACACCGACTTCAACGCGCATACATTACGGCCCAGTGACGCCGCGATGGCAAATGCAACAAGTTTTGACAACGGCGTCCCAACCCGGGGCCACCGGGCCTGCGACCAGGCGAAAATTCACGTTCCCGGATGGGCTGTCACAATTGCTTGTTGGTGCGCAGCTACCCAAACCTTGCTGCCACAAAGGGACGGTCCAGGGACAAGAGGTTCTCGCCATGCTAACCTCGCAGGAAGACGGTGTCGCAGTGCTGACACAGCCTTGGAGCATCGGTCGCCGCATCTCTGTTGCGGCAATCGCATTCCTGGGGCTGGGATTTCTGGTTTTCGCAACCGCTGGCGCGAATGTCGAAGGCCGGGTGGCAGGCGCAGGCTCGACGCTGGTGAACCCGATCCTGCAACGCGTCTCGACGACGTATCAAGGTTATCTTGCAGCTGACCGAGTGGACGTTGTCCAGCAAACCGGCAGCAGCGACGACTGGTCCGCAGGGGCTAGCGCGCTTGATTATGATCCGGTCGGGTCCATCGGCGGGCTGGTGCGGCTGGCGGATCCCGCCGTGACCTTTGCCGCAACCGAGGTGCCGGTTTCGCCGACGGAACTGGACAGCCGGGGCTTGGTGCAGTTTCCGCTGATCAACGGGGCTGCGGCCCCGGTCACCAATCTGGACCTTGGCGGTGCGGCACTGACGTTGAATGCCGATGTGCTGGCGGCCATCTATTCCGGCACCATCGCCAACTGGTCGGATCCCGCCATTGTGGCGCTGAACGCAGGTGTGGTTCTGCCCGAGCTGCCGATCATGGTGCGGCACCGGGCGGATGGGTCGGGCACCACATGGACCTTTACCGGTTATCTGGCACAAAGTGCGGCCTGGACTTTGGGTCAAGGCGCTCAGCTTGATTGGGCGGTCGGCGAAGGCTTTGATGGCAGCCGCGGCATCATCGACGCCGTCAAGGCCACGCCGGGTGCCATCGGCTATGCCGAAGTCGGGCAGGCCCGTCGGGCAGGTTTGGGCATCGTGCAACTGGTGAACGGCGCCGGAGAAACCGTAACTCCCAGCCCCCAGACAATCCGCGCGGCTGTTTCTGGCGGCTTCTGGACCGCTGGCGGCGGGATCACGGCTGCAGCGCCCGCGACGGGCGGTGACTGGCCGATGACCGCAAGCGTCTATGCCGTGATGCGGCGCGATCAGGACGCCACACAAAAGGATCGTGCCCTGACATTCTTCCGCTATTTCTTTGCCGAAGCTCCGCGTCAGGCGGACGCGCTTGGGTATGTTTCGCTGCCCCCCCCAGGTCGTTGCCGAAGTCGAGACCTATTGGGCAGCCGCCTTCAAACCGCAAACCTGAAGCGGCACAAAGCGCCAATCTGAGGTGACACCGTGGACGTCGATCTGTTCAAAGAGATCATCGTTCCCGTGATCGGGGGCCTGGGCATCTTCCTGCTGGGTCTTGAGTTTATGACGAGCGGTATCCAAGCCCTGTCCGTCAACAAAATGCGCGAATGGCTGGCTAAGATGGCCGGCACTCCCGTCAAGGGCGTGATCGCGGGAACCGTCATCACCGGCATCATCCAATCATCGACCGCAATGACGGTGATGACGGTGGGGCTGGTCAACGCGGGTGTGCTGGGCCTGCGCTCGGCGATATCCGTGATCATGGGGGCCAATGTTGGGACGACTCTGGGCAACGGACTGATTGCCCTGCCGCTGGGGCCGCTTGGCCTGTTCTTTGGCGGCATCTTTGCGACGATCTACTGCTTTGCGAAATCGGACCGGGTCCGCAACATCTCGCTGGCATCGATGGGCTTTGCGCTGATCTTCTACGGTCTGAACCTGATGACCGGCGGTCTGAAGCCCCTTCGCAAGATGCCCGAAGTGCTCGACGTGATCCAGTCGCTGGACGCAGGCACATTTGGCGGCGTCATCATGTGCGTCCTGTTGGCGGCGCTGATCACCGCGCTGATCCACTCGTCCTCGGCCACCATCGGCATCGTGATGGGTCTGGGTGCGTCGGGTATCCTGTCGTGGGAAACCGCCATCGCCTTTGCGGTGGGCGCAGACCTTGGCACCACAATCACCTCGTGGATGGCTTCACTGAACCTTTCCAAAAATGCCAAGCGCGCTGCCTATGCGCATATCAGCTTCAACTTCATTGGCGTGGCCGTGGTGCTGGCGCTGTTCTTCCCGGCGATCTGGGTGCTGAAGATGGCGCTTGCAACGTGGGGCGTCGACCCGGGTGCGGCAGTCATCGTTGAAGGTCAGGAAACCTTCCCCGGCGTGCCGATTGCCGTCGGGGCCTTCTCGATCGTGTTCAACATCTTCAATCTGATCATCCTGTTCCCGTTCGTGGCAACCTTCGAGAAGTACCTAAGCCGGATCGGGCACAGCCGGGAAGACGATATCGAGGACTACTCGATCCCGCGCTTTCTGGACAAAAAGCTGGTAGCTGACTTCAGTGCAGCCCTTCCTGCGGTGCAGCAAGAGGCGGCGCGTCACCTGCACGCCGGAGCCGTGTTCCTGGACATCGCACGCAACAAGCCGGGCGCGCCCAAGGACCCAGGGGAACACAGGGTTGCCACGGATGCGCTGAGCCGCGAGATCCGGGCCTTCCAGGCGCAACTTTTCCAGGACGGTCTGTCGCGGGACCAGCTTGACCTTGTGGCGTCGCTGATTGAGGAGGTGGACTTCACCTCCGCCCTGTCTGAATCGCTGTACCAGATCGCCCGGCGGACCCAACGCGAGCCTTTCTCCGCGGCAGCGCGGGCGGTGCTGGGTCAGGGGTTGGAGCATCTGGACCAGTCGATGAACCGCGTCCTTCTGGACCCGGCACTGATGCCGCGCATGCCTGCGGGCCACAGCGTGGTGCCTGGTGTTGAGGAGTTGCGCTGGCAGGCGCTACAGAACCGCGAGGTTGCGGCGGGCGAGAAGGGTGCACTTCTGGCGCTGCTGGGGTCCATCGAGCGGGCCGAGGGACTGGTTGACCGGATCGTGGCCGAACGCTCCTTGGTCGACCGCAGCGGCATCCGGGCGCGGCCTGCGGGCACCCAGCGTCCTGACGCACCTGCAGCGGGCAACATGGTGCCGGCAGAATGACGCCCGCACTCCCCCTGTCAGGCAAGATCGCGGTCGTCACCGGGTCGACCAGCGGCATCGGCTTGGGCATTGCCCGGGCCCTTGCCGCGCAAGGTGCCGATCTGGTGATCAACGGTCTCGGTGACGCCGGGGCTATCGAGGCTGTCCGCGCAGGGATCGAGGCGGAATTCGGCGGGCGCTGTGTCTATTCGGCCGCCAACATGCTGAATGCGCAGGATATCCGCGCCATGGTGGCCGTGGCCGCAAACATGGGCGGCTGCGACATCCTCGTGAACAACGCGGGCATCCAGCACGTCGCACCCATCGACGAATTTCCAGACGAGAAGTATGCGGCAATCATCGCGATCAACCTGACTGCCGCCTTCCATTCGATCAAGGCCGCGATCCCGCACATGAAGACGGCAGGTTGGGGGCGGGTGATCAACGTCGCCTCGGCCCATGCGCTGGTCGCCTCGCCCTACAAATCGGCCTATGTCGCGTCGAAACACGGCATTGCGGGCATGACCAAAAGCGTGGCGCTGGAAGTCGCGGCGGAGGGTATCACAGTCAATGCGGTCTGCCCCGGCTATGTCTGGACTCCGTTGGTCGAGGCGCAGATACCCGACACCATGGCCGCGCGCAGCCTGACCCGCGATCACGTGATCAATGACGTGCTTCTCGCCGCTCAGCCAACCAAGAAGTTCGTGCAGATCGAAGAAGTTGCCGCCCTTGCTACCTTCCTGTGCAGCCCGGGTGCGGCGTCGATCACCGGGGCAATCCTGCCCATCGACGGCGGCTGGACCGCTCACTGAAGATCTTGCCACCAAGGACATGCCGATGAAAGCCGCCGACGTCGCCCGAGCCTATGCAATGCCCCTGACCAACCCGGCCTATCCCAAGGGTCCCTATCGGTTCTTCGACCGCGAATATGTCATCATCACCTACCGGACCGACCTCGACGCCCTGCGCGCCGTGGTGCCGGAACCTCTGGAGGTGACTGAACCGCTGGTGAAGTACGAATTCATCCGCATGCCGGATTCGACGGGGTTCGGCGACTATACCGAATCCGGGCAGGTGATCCCGGTGCGGTATCAGGGCCAGGACGGCGTCTATGTCCATGCGATGTATCTGGACGACGACGCCCCCATCGCGGGCGGGCGCGAGATCTGGGGCTTCCCGAAGAAACTCGCCTCCCCGAAGCTGAGCCATGAGGGCGAGGTGATCGTCGGCACGCTGCACTACGGTTCGGTCCTCTGCGCCACGGCGACGATGGGCTACAAGCATCAGGCGGTGGCGCTGGAAGAGGTGCGCCACGCGATGGCCAAGCCGAACTTTCTGGTCAAGATCATCCCGCATGTCGATGCCACCCCGCGCATCTGCGAACTGGTGCGTTATCACCTGACCGACATCACGGTGAAAGAGGCTTGGACTGCGCCCGCCGATCTCCAACTTTACCGCCATGTCATGGCCGATGTGGCGCGGCTGCCGGTGCTGGAGATCGTCTCGGCCCTGCATTTCACCGC
>JANMGI010000014.1:0-7606 GCA_031374565.1 Paracoccaceae bacterium
CTTGTCCGCCAGTTGATCCGCCAGATACCGCGCCAGCGCGCAGTGCCGGGTGATCATCGCGCGGACCCCGTCAGCCCCCAGATGCCGCAGGATCGCGTAGCTTGGCACGCCCCGCGCCCGGCGGCTGAGTTCAAGGGTCGAATCGCTTGGCTCCCACGTTGCACCTTGCGCGGGCAGATAGGCCCCCCGTGCGGTCATCGCACTGACCAGATCGGCCCGGTTGCGGACAAGGCACAGGCCTGCATCATAGGGTGCGTTCAGCCACTTGTGCAGATCGACAGCCCAGCTGTCTGCAAGATCGACCCCGGCAAGGTGGTGGCGCAGCTCTGGCACCGCATGCAGCCAAAGGCCGAACGCCCCGTCGACATGCGCCCAGCCACCGTGCTGGTGGATCATCGGGACGGCTTCGGCGAAAGGATCAAACGCCCCGGTGTTGATCTGCCCTGCCTGCAAGATCACCAGCGGCGGGCTTTCGCAAGCCGCCAACGTCGCCTGCAATGCATCCAGCCGGATGCGCCCCTGTTCGTCAGTAGCGACGCGCACCGCCCGTCCGATGCCGAACCCGGCATAGCGCAAACCCGCCAGCGGCGCGGAATGGGCATCCGCCCCGATCAGCACGGGAATTTCCGGGGCCCCGAAAAGCCCCTGCTCGCCGACGTTCCAACCCTGCCGGGCCAGCAGCGCATCGCGCGCCGCCATGATCGCTTGCGCATTGGCGACCGTCGCCCCGGTCACGATTCCCGCACCGCAGTCGGGAGGCAGCCCCAGAAGATCAAGGCACCAGCGGCAGAGCACCTGTTCGATCACGGCCACCGCCGGGCTTTCCCAGGACGAGGCGGCATTCTGACCCCAGGCAGTCACCAGAAAATCCGCCGCCGCCCCCACCGGCATTGACCCGCCGCAGACATAGCCGAAGAACCGGGGCGAGGCATGTCCATGGATGCCGTCCGTTGCCTGCGCCACAAGATCGTCGATCACTGCCAGCGCGGGTTGCCCTTCAGCGGGCAGATCAAGGTCAAAGCGCGCCAACACGTCTGCCGGACGCAAAGCCGGCGTCACCCGCGCTTCGGCCAGCCCTTGCCGGTACGCCACGGCGTGACCGGCGGCAGCATCCATCGCCAGTGCACCATCGGCATCGATGGGCAAGAGCCTTGGAACCGCGGCGCCCGGCCTTGCCATTGCTTGCGCTGTGCGTTGGTCAAACTCTGGCATCACGGTGCCCATGGAGCCTTTTCGACCCCTACCTTAACCCCAGGACACCTGCCGAGTCGAGCATGGGCCGCACCTGACCAGCTTTGCAACACTCGCGCCTTGCGCTGAGGGCAAGCGGGGCCTATCTTTGTCAGTGGCGGGTTCTGCTCCTCACGTGCGAGGCCTTTTTTCCAGTGGCCGATAAGCAAACGCACGGGAGCTGGCTCTGACAGGATCCTGGTCCTGTTATCTGGTTCCCACCTGAGACCTCTGGCTCTCGGGAAAATCCCGGCACTTCACGGTCGCTGCGGGCCCGCCACCTTCTGTCCGTCTGAATTGGAAAACGGGGCAGATTTCCCCTGCCCCGTTCACCGCTGTTACTGGACCGAGGGACTTAGAAGCCCACCACCAGCGATACGCCCAGACGGTTGTCCGTCTTGATGTCGCGGGCGTCATTGTATTCGGTCAGATAGCTGACCCGGGTCGACAGGGTGTCCGACAGCTTGAAGTTCACACCGAGATCGTTGTTCGCCCGAAGCGCCGAATCCGACGACAGCACGTCCGTGTCGTTGGTCACGAACACCGTGTCGGAAAGCTGATAGAAGAAGCGCGACGACGCGATGTAGCCGGTCTCGGTTTCCGAATTGTCCAAGCCGTCCTGCAAGTAGCTGACGCCGATACCGGCCTGCACCCGCCACGCCATATCGGGCTCGTTGATGATCCGGTATCCCGGACCAAAGCCGATGAAGGCGTCCCGCTGGACATCATCCGCAGTCGAAGCCAGGCCGTCATATTCCACCCGCGCCAGACCGAATACGTAGAACCGCTCGTTGAGGTAGTAGTTCGCATCATAAACCAGGAAGAGGTCTTCCTTGGTCTTCACGGTGGCATCTTCGGCAAAGTCAGCGGCAACACCGAAGGTCTGCACCACATTGCCCTGCGCGTACCGCATCCGCGCGCCAAGGTTGAATTCCTGACTTTCCGTGTTGCCGGTTTCGGCGGTGTAGCCAAGTGACAGATTTCCGCTGAAGCCGGGCTGGTATTCGGGGAAGCCGAAACGGGCCGCGTCGTTTGAGCGGTCCATGTCATCACGCACGTCGTCCTCGATGTCCGTGATCCGGTCGTCGAGATCGTCGATGCCGGTGACGTCCTGCGCAAAGGCGGGCAACGCGGCAAAGAAGACCACGGCGGGAACGGTCAGAAGCAGGTGTCTTTTCATCTTTAAACCTCATCGCAACACGCGGGGCCGGAATGGCCGCGCCTTGATGACTGGGATGTAAGCACCTGACCCGATTATGAAAATTTAGAATACTTGAGGGGGTCTCAAGTATTATTCGTGACCGCCGATCCTTGAAAATGAACCGGCCCAACCGGTCTGGGGCGGGCCTATCTATTTCAATCACTTGACGGAAACAGTGCGCGGCTTGGGCCGTGGGTCAAAGTTGCTCAAGCACCTCGGCGGTCGCGTCTTCGGCGTGACGAACGGCTTCGGATAGTGTCCTTGCCGCAACAGCACGCAGGGTGGGCTCGGTGTCTTCGCGCCAGATGACCCAGCATGGCTGGGCAAAGCTTGGCGCATCCTTGACCAGATGCAGAGCACCTTGGGACAAGGCCGTGCTGGCGTAGCGCGCGGGAAGATAGGCCGCAAAGGGCCGGGACCGAAGATACCATGCAGCCATCGCCCCCATGCCAAGGATCAGCTTGACGTCCGACAGCATTGGCAGGGCGTCATCATGCGCGCGCTGAAACTCGCCGCCCCAGTCCACCATCGCATAGCGACCGACCACACTTTCGACCGTCGCATCTTCCCAGGGGCTGACCATGACCAGCTGGTCGTCCATCAGGGCTTCGGCCGACAGTCCCGGCCGGACGATGGCCTGATACGACAGGACGGCCTCGACAGACCCCGACAGCAGCATCTGTGTCAGCGCTTCCGGCTGCGCCACTTCGGCCCTGATCGACATGTCGGGCAACTCCTCGCTTAGGCGGTCAAGCCAACGAAAGCCGAGCCGCGGCCACAACGACGGTTCCGCCGCCACCGCAAGCGCGGACTGAACCATGTCCATCGCGGTGACGCGCTGCCGTGCCTGATCCCAGTTGCGCAGGATCAAGGTTGCGAACCCCCGGAACTCGCGACCGGCCGGCGTCAGGCGTACACCAGCCTTGCCCCGGTCGAACAATGGGCGACCCAACTGGTCCTCAAGCCGGTGCACACGCAGCGACACGGCTGACTGCGTGACATACAGCCGCCCGGCTGCTGCACCAAACGATCCGCTTGATGCCACTTCCAGAAACGTCTTGATGAGTTGAAGGTCCACGCACTGCACTCCGGATGAAACCACCCATCAACGTGCAGAAGCATGAAAGGTTGCGCCGGTCAGCTTGGCCTTGCACCGAAGCTTAAGTCCACTGACTTAAGCGGCAGGATAACCCCGGTCCAAACGGACTCCGGAAGTAAACCACCCTTAGCGGCGGTTCCCCTTACGATCCCTGACCGGCACCGGGATCGGGATCAGTACGGGCGCGCGCGGACCGGCCAAAGTCTCAGCCAGTTGACCAAGCCGGTCGCCAAGTCCAAGGACAGCTTTCGTGGCTCGGCGGATCAGGTCGCGCATATGCACCTCCGGTTTCATTAATACTTAAGCGTCCGATTGGGTTTGCCAAGCCCCAGATGACGCATTTGCGACAATCCGCTGCATGTCACCCCTCAATCGCCTCCAGTTCGTCGATGAAGCCCGCGATCATCGACAGTCCCTTGTCCCAGAATTTCGGGTCACTTGCATCCAGCCCGAAGGGCGCGAGAAGCTCTTTGTGGTGCATCGAACCGCCCGCTTTCAGCATGGCGAAATACTTCTCCTGAAAGTCCGGCAAGCCCCCCGCATAGGCGGCGTAAAGTGCGTTTACCAGCCCGTCGCCGAAGGCATAGGCATAGACGTAGAACGGCGAGTGGACGAAGTGCGGGATATAGGCCCAGAAGGTCTCATACCCGTCCATGAACTCGAACGCATCGCCAAGGGACTGGGCCTGAACACTCATCCAAAGCGCGTTGATGTCGTCCGGCGTGAGCTCGCCCTCGGCCCGCGCGGCGTGCAGCTTGCATTCGAAATCGTAGAACGCAATCTGGCGGACGACAGTGTTGATCATGTCCTCGACCTTTCCGGCCAGCAGGGTCTTCCTTTCTGCCGGGGTCTTGGCATCGTCCAGCAGTTTGCGGAAGGTCAGCATCTCGCCGAAGACGCTTGCCGTTTCGGCCAATGTCAGCGGGGTGGAGGACAAGAGTTCCCCCTGCCCTGCCGCCAGCACCTGGTGGACGCCGTGGCCCAGCTCATGCGCCAGCGTCATCACGTCGCGCGGTTTGCCAAGGTAGTTGAGCATGACGTAAGGGTGAACCGTGGTGACGGTCGGATGCGCGAAGGCCCCCGGCGCTTTGCCGGGCTTGACGCCAGCGTCGATCCAGCCCTTGTCGAAGAAGGGCGCGGCCAGATCGGCCATTCGTGGGTCGAAGGCGGCATAGGCGTCAGTCACCGTCTTGCGCGCTTCGTCCCAATCGACCAGACGCGGAGTCTCAGACGGCAGGGGGGCGTTGCGGTCCCAGACCTGAAGCGTCTCCAGCCCCATCCACTTCGCCTTCAGCCGGTAGTAACGGTGCGACAGCTTGGGGTAGGCTGCGACCACGGCATTGCGCAGCGCCTCGACCACTTCGGGCTCGACATGGTTCGACAGGTGCCGCCCAGCTTGCGGCGAGGGCATCTTGCGCCAGCGGTCGTGGATTTCCTTCTCTTTGGACAGCGTATTATGAATACGTGCGAAGAGCTTGACATTCTTCTGAAAAACCTCGGCGAGGGCCCGCGCCGCAGCCTCGCGCCTTGCGCGGTCGGGGTCGGTCAGAAGGTTCAGCGTCGCCTCAAGGTTCAGCTCTTCCGGCTCACCTTCGACGTCGAACATCAGCCCGGCCATCGTCTCGTCGAACAACTTGTTCCAGGCGCTGGCCCCCACGACGCTTTCGTCGTGCAGGAACTTCTCCAGCTCATCCGACAACTGATGCGGCCGCATCGCCCGCATCCGGTCAAAGACCGGCTTGTAGCGCGCAAGATCGGCGTTCGCGGCCAAGAGGCGGGCAAGATGGTCATCGTCCAGCCGGTTGAATTCCAGGCTGAAGAACACCAGGGGAGTCGTCGCGGTCGTCACCTTGTCCTGCGCGTTGCCCATGAACTGCGCGCGTTCGGGGTCGACGGTGTTCTGATAATAGCGCAGGCCCGCAAAGGACATCAGCCGCCCGGCGACGACTTCGATCCGCTCATACTCCTGCACGCAGGCCAGCAGACCGCCCGCGTCCTGACGGCCAAGCCGCCCTTCGTAGGTCTTGGCAAAGGCGGTGCAGGCCCGCTCCAGCTCGGCCATGTCGGCGGCGAATTCAGGGCCGTCGGCGCTGGGGTAAAGGTCGGTCAGGTCCCAGTCGGGCAGATCGCCGAAGCTGCCACCGCCAGTGTTGGCGTCATACAGGGGCTGGGGCAGGTTCAGGGTCATCGCGTCCTCCGGAAAGCTTTCACATCATCTAGGCTTGCCGCAGCCCCGGGAAAACCCCCTGGCCACGCTTCGTTCGACTTCCTCTTCTCGTCGTAATGTGCCGCCCCGGCGAGGAGTGATAAAGCCATCGACGAGCGGGCCTCAGATCTCGACCGCAACCTCGTAGACCCGGTCCATCATCGCCTGCGTCCCGCGCACGAATTCCAGCGGGCAGGCATAGGGCACGCCGTCGCGGACAGTCCTCCCGAAAGCCTCGACCTGAAGCTTGTACTGGTTGGCCGTCGGGAAGCGTTCCACCGTCACCCGGTTGCCGTTCTGGTGCAGTTCCACGCAGGCCAGATCATTGACGTTCGCATTGAACGGCCCGCCGTCCAGCCGGATCATCCCCTTGGTGCCCTGGAAGGTCGCAACCTGACGGTTGTACATCCGCATCGAGGTCATCGAGCCGTAAGTGAACCGGCCTTTTGGCCCCTCCATCGTGGCTGCGACCTGGGCGAAGGTATCGACCCCGTTGTCGCGGTGGATGCGGGCCGAGACGTCCACGGGTTCTGCCCCGGTCACGAAGCGCATCGAGCCGAAGGTGTAGACCCCGATGTCTCGCAGGGACCCGCCACCGGTTTCGGGCTTCATGCGGATGTTGCCCATGTCGGTCAGGTTGAAGCTGAAGGCGACATCGGCGTGGACCAGATCGCCGATCTCGCCAGCCTCGAACCATTCCTTCGCGCGCTTCCACTGCGGGTGGTGCACGATCATGTAGGCTTCGGCAGCCAGAAGCTCCGTGCGGTCGCGCGCGGCGATGATCTGGTCGATCTCGCGCGCTTTCATCGCGATGGGCTTTTCGGTCAGCACATGCTTGCCCGCGGCAAGGGCCTTAAGCGTCCATTCCACATGCATATGGTTCGGCAACGGGATGTAGACTGCGTCAACCCCCGGGTCGGCAAGCAGCGCCTCATAGGTCGGATGCACGGTCAGCGCCGGACAGAAGGCCTGAAAACCGGCCGCCTTTGCCGGGTCCGATGTGGCCAGCGCCGCAAACTCGGCCCCTTCGGCGGCATGGATCGCCGGGGCCATATGCTCGCGCGCAAAGTTGGCCGCGCCCAACACACCCCATCTGACTGGTTTCATGGTTTCCTCCCAAAATTTTCGCGTTCAATAGGTCAGGTTTTTCGCCAAGCTTCAACCCGGCGAACGCCCGCTGTCACGTGGTCGGTGGCTTGCGAAAACTGTTCAGCGCCAGCCACAGCACCCCGGCCAGATAGGCAAGGCACAGGGTCAGAAGCGTGGTCCAGGGATAGGTGAGCAGGGCCGCGACCACGACAACCACCCCCACCAGCACATAGCGGGCATAGTCTGTCGCGATGGTGATCCGCTTCAGGGAGGGTGTCCGGACCCGGCTGATCATCAGGGCCCCTATAGCGACCATCCAGGCCGCCACCAGAACCGGCGGCAGGTCCACGACATGGTCGGTGGCAAGCGAGAGATACATCGGCGACAGCACCAATAGCGCCCCGGCGGGCGACGGCACCCCGATGAATGAGGTTTTCTCTGCCGCCTCACCCACCGCGATCTTGCTGCCGACGTTGAACCGCGCAAGGCGCAGCATGCAGCAGACGGCATAAACCAGCACGGCGATCCAGCCAAGGCTGGTCTCGGGCCGCAGGCCCCACATGTAGAGAACCAGCGCAGGGGTCACGCCGAAGTTGACGAAATCGCACAGGCTGTCGAGTTCCGCGCCGATGGCGCTTTCCGACTTCAGCATCCGCGCAAGCCGCCCGTCCAGCCCGTCCAGCGCCGCTGCCACGCCAATCAGCAGCACGGCCAGTGTGAAGTTCCCGGCAATCGCATAGCGGATCGAGGTCAAACCGGAACACAGCGCCATGATCGACAC
>JANMGI010000066.1:0-5547 GCA_031374565.1 Paracoccaceae bacterium
GTCAGCCGCTGGTTCCAGCTGACGGTGCCGCCACCAAAACACCCCCTGAACACGACGAACGCGACCAGCGCCAGCAATCCGACAATCAGACCAACCCGCATTCCAAATCACCCAGCCTCAACCACTCATCCAAATTCTACCACACCCACGCTCCCCCACTCGATCCGAAACCCCGACATTTCATGTCCCCAAATATCCCCGCCGGAGGCCCCTCCCGAGCCGGTTGGCGCTCCGCGCCAGAGGCAAGACAAAAGGCTTGCGCGCCAGCGCTCAATTCACCAACCGCCCCAACCCGCACCACGCCAAGACGCAAGGAGCCTCCCCTCCCCCTCCGTGGGGAGGGGCCGGGGGTGGGGGGCGGCCGAGACAAACAAGGCAAACGCCCGGTAAACGCCCACACCCAACCCCTTGAAATCCCTCAGGCCGCAAACCTGTCCACGCAGGACTCACCCGTCGATGAACGCCCGGATTGCAGCCGTATACTCCGCCGGGGCCTGCAGCATCGCAAAGTGGCTGGCCTCGGGCAGGATCACCAGCTTCGCCCCCGGGATCAGCGCGGCGATCTTCTCGGTATGGGCCGGCAAAATCGCCTCGTCATGATCCCCCACCACCACCGCCGTCGGCACCGTGATCGCCGCCACCTGAGCGTCCGTCCAGTTCGGCTCTCGCGCCCACATCTCGGAGATCTGCGCGATGAAGGCGTCGAACTGATCCGGGGTCGGCGACATCTTCGCGTACTCCTCGCCCATCCAGGTCGCATAGATCCCCATGAAGACCGGGTCATCCCCCACCGTCGGGTCCACCCCGTCCGTGGTGATGTTGGCGGCATGGGCGAAGAGATGATCCAGCCGCTCGGGATGCGTCATCGCGATGTCGAGGCCAATGATCCCCCCGTCCGACCAGCCCACCAGGTCCACCTTGTCGACCTTCAGATAGTCGAGCAGCGCCAGATAGTCCGACGCCATCAGATCATACCCGAACGGCGCCTCGGTCCGGGTTGACCGCCCATGCCCCCGGCTGTCGGCCACGATCACCAGATGATCCTTCATCAGGTCCGCCACCTGGTTCGCCCAGATGTCCGCGTTTCCCAGACCACCGTGGATCAACAGCACCGGATCGCCCGCGCCATAGGTGGCATAGTACATCTTGATCCCGTTGACCTCGGCCATCCCGCTCGACGCCGCCTCGGGCATCGCGGGGGGCTTCGGGATCGTCATCCAGCGGTCTTCGGCATGGGCAAAAGTTCCAACGGCAACGAAGGCGGCAGCAAGCATCAGGCGCATCGGGGTCCCTCCTGTGAAGACCCGCCCAGCCTGACGCAGCGTCAGCCGCAGTCAACCGATTCCCTACTCCGCCGCCAGCCGCCCGACCGCAGGCGCCGACACCAGTTCGGCCACCACCCCGGCGATCAGGTCGCGGAACCCGGCAAACCCCGCGAGCGGCTCGACCCGCACCTCGTCCATGTAAAGCGCCCGGTCGATTTCCACCTGCACCACATGCACCCCGCGCGAGGGGCGACCGTAGGCCTGCGCCACATAGGCCCCGGCGAACGGGGTATTCCGCCCGACCCGCAGCCCTGCCCCGGCAAAGGCCGCCTCGATCCGCTCCATCACCTCGCGCCCCGCCGTGGCCCCGTAACGGTCGCCCAGCACCACCTCGGGCCGCGACTGGCCGGGCCTTGTATGCGCCTCGATCGCCTCATGCGGCATGGAATGGCAGTCGATCAGGATCGCTTCGCCGAACCCGGCCCGAGTCTCCTCGACCAGTGCGGCAAGCGCCTGATGATAGGGGTGCCAGAACCGCCGGATGCGCGCCTCCGCCTCGGACACCGGCATTTTCCCGCGATAGATCGCGCGTCCCCCGGCCACGACACGGGGAATCACCCCCAGCCCCGACGAGACGCGCGGATTGTGGGGTGCCCGGGCAATGCCCTCGATCACCGCAGGGTCCAGCTCATCGGCTGCCCGGTTCAGGTCGATGAAGGCCCGTGGGGCCCGCGCCGCCAGAAGCGGAGCCCCCATCGCCGGCGCCATGCCGAACAGATCGTCGACGAACGCATCCTCCGAAGACCGGATCGCCTGGCGGTCCAGCACCGCCTGGGCCAGAAATTCCGCCGAATAGTTGCGCCCCGAATGCGGAGAAGCGAAGATGACCGGGCAGGTCTGCACCGGCGGTCGGATCAGGACATAGGCCTCGGTCTCGGTCCGCGCCAAGGGGCACCTCGCTTCACTCACCCTCGATATAGCCCCATATTCGGGAAAGCCAAAACCCCTTGCAGCCCTGCGCACTTGTCAGTATAGCAGCCCCGACCGACGCGGTTTGCTCCGCGTCCTTTTCGTTTAACCGGAAGGGACAGAGGGCAGGCGGCACTGGCTCAAGTGGGCGGTTAGCTCAGCGGTAGAGCACTACGTTGACATCGTAGTGGCCACTGGTTCGATCCCAGTACCGCCCACCATTCACCGCCTCCGCAAGGGGCACGTTGTTTTCACTGGCGCAGACGCGCCGCGAACAAGGAGAAGATCGATGAAGGTTGCGAACTCGCTCCGCTCGCTGAAGACGCGTCATCGCGATTGCCAGGTCGTGCGCCGCAAAGGCCGCGTCTATGTGATCAACAAGACGCAGAAGCGCTACAAGGCCCGCCAGGGCTGAGGCGTTTCCGGCTGACCGGACAAAGGGCCGCCCCAGGGAAACCTCGGGCGGCTTTTTCTTTTCTGCCGCTCGTCGTTTGGCTTCGCCTCTCCTCGCTTGACCCGCGACGACAAGTCGAAGACGAAGGAGGAGCCGCCGTCCGAGAAAACAGCCCATGCGCCAAACTCCAACCCTTTCTGGCACGTCGCTTGTCCTGCGCCCTCCCGTTCCCTCCGACATCGACGCGCGACTGGCACTTGGACGATCACCCGAAATCCTGTGCGGGTTGGGCGACGAATCCGATGGTCTGCCAGCCTTGGCGAGAACTGACGTCGTGGCTTGGCTTGACGGCGTCGCAGCAAGTCCGACCGCGTGGGTGGTGGCCCACGAAGGCCGTTTCCCTGGCGAAATCCGATTGCGGGGCGTCGACCTCACTGACCGCCGCGCCCGGCTGGGCATCGCATTCTATGACCCCACCACGCTTGGCCAGGGTCTTGGACGTGCGTCGATCAGGCTTCTGTTTCCTCACGCTTTCCACGATCTTCAACTTCATCGCCTTTCGCTTCGTGTCCTGGCCGATAACCTTCGCGCGGTCGCCTGCTCTCGGGCTTGCGGCTTCGTCAATGAAGGCCGCGAGCGCGAAAGCGCCCTTGTGGGAAACCGTTGAGTTGATGATCTGATCATGGGTTGCCTCGCAACCGAAGCTCGTTACTGAACTTTCCGAAAGGCCCTTCCGCCATCAACGAAAGCAACTTTTAGCGATGCACCCGAACCCCGCCTTCCGCCAATCCCCGCGCGACCAGAACCTTGCCTTCGCCCGCGACCGGGGCTTTGGCATCCTGTCGGTCAACGGCCCCGAAGGCCCCATCGCCGCCCACATCCCCTTCCTTCTGAACGACGACGCCAGTTTTGCCGACCTGCACCTCGCCCGCTCGAACCCCATCGTCCGCGCGGGGCTTCCCGCCTCTGCGCTGATCGCCGTGACGGGGCCGGATGCCTACATCTCCCCAGACTGGTATGGCCCGCATGAAGTAGTCCCCGATCAGGTCCCGACATGGAACTACGTCGCGGTCCATCTGCGCGGGCACCTCGAACCCCTGCCCGAGCACACTCTCCGCCCGCATGTCGATGCGCTCTCGGCCGAGCATGAGGGGCGAATCGCCGACAAACGCCCCTGGACCAGCGCCAAGATGACGACTGGCGCGATGCCCCGGATGATGCGGATGATCCTGCCCTTCCGCTTTCACGTGACCTCGGTCGAGGGGACATGGAAGCTGAACCAGAACAAGACGCCCGAAATCCGCGCCCGTGCCGCCGACGCCCTGGCGCAGGGCACCGCGTCTGCGCAAGAGATCGCCGCCCTGATCCGGCGCGATCTGGGGTAGGGCGGCGGCGTTGCCAGATGCTGGGCGGCATGGCAACGTTCGCCCACCTGCTTTTGATGGGTTCGCCATGAAGGTCATCCTCCGCACCGAGAAGCTTCTGATGGTCGAGGATCAGCCCTGGCTGATCGGCGTCCTGATGATCGTCATGGCGCTGACCTTTGCCTTCGGCGGCACGGCCCTGCTTGCTTCGGGCGAGATCTTCGGCGGTCTGATGATGCTTCTGATCGGTGTCGGCGTGCCGGTGCTGATCGGCGCGCTGATGGTGCAACGGGTTCGGCTGACCTTCGACCGTGACGCCGGAACCGTCACCCGGACCCTCCGGTCGGTTCTGGGCCTGACGCAGACAACGCATGCGTTGGACCGGGTAGAATGCGCGCGCGTCGGCGTGAGCACCAACAGCGACGGCTCGACCTACCGGATGGAGCTTGACCTGCGCGACCCGCCCGAGATGCTGCCCCTCACCACCTATCACACCAGCGGCAGACGGCCGGAAGAAATGGCTCAGGCGGTGAACGGTTGGCTGAGGAAGCTGCGCTGAACGGCCAAGGGCAAGGCCGCCGCCGGGGCCACATCCCGCACCAGCTTTGATGATTCCCGACGTCCTGCCCCGCCCAGAACGCAAGCCGTCCGTCCCGCCAGATGATGCCTTGCGGCAATAGTGTCCCGCTATGGGACAGAGGGGCACACCGCCTGCAACGCTCCGTCCTCTCAATCAGCGTGGGCGCGTCCGTTTGCTTTTGCCGTCCAACGACATCGCCAACCACCCACGGTCAGGCCCTTTGCGCCTCTGTCCCCCGCGAGGGGAAGCACTGGGGGCCACGCCGCCTGCAACGCTCCATCCCGACAGTCACGGCAAACCCGTGCCGTTGCGCTTGCCGCCGGACGACAAAAATCCCCGCCGATCCATGCGTGGGCAATCGTTAAAATTCCGTTACCGAAAAATCTTACTGCATTGAAACTATTGTATATTCTGATTTTGTCCACAGTGGACACTCTCATCTCCCATTTACACTCCACCCCCCGCCGCCCTAATCTTCCCCCAACTTTCCGGAGGTCACGATGCCCCTGCCCCTCGCCCCCCTTATTCCCCTTGTCCTGCGGATGGGCGCGGTCGCCACGACGACCTTCGCCCTGACCCGGCTGGTCCAGTCCACCACCCACCCCGGCCGCACCGACCAGCGGGCCGAGGACGCGCTGGATGATCTCGGGGAGGGCGTGACCCTCCACCGCCCCGCCGACCGGGCCGAGCTTGGCCAGACCAACGCCACCGCTCGGCTTCGCCGCGTGATCCGGTTCCGGGGCAGGACATGGGAGCTTGATGCCGGAGCCATGGCCCGGTTCAGGCTGCGGGCGACAGACCTGCGGGCGACCGACGAATGAAGCTTTTCTACGCCCCCGCCTCGCCCTTTGTCCGGAAGGTGCTGGTCCTGCTCAATCAGGCCGGCGCAACCGACCGTGTGGAACCGATCCTGGTTTCCGGCAACCCGCTTGCCCCTGGCACGCTACCGGTGGACCGCAACCCCCTGGGCAAGAT
>JANMGI010000114.1:0-3258 GCA_031374565.1 Paracoccaceae bacterium
CACCGAGATGTGGCAGAACGACAAGACGCCCGAAGCCCCCGGCAGGCTGGACAACCTCAAGGAACTGATCAAGGCGCTGGAGCAGTTCGACAACCTGCAAGGCTTCCTGGAACACGTCTCGCTCATCATGGACAACGGCAACGAAGCAGAGGGCGAGAAGGTCACGATCATGACCCTTCACGCAGCCAAAGGGTTGGAGTTTCCGGTGGTCTTCCTGCCGGGATGGGAGGACGGGCTTTTCCCCAGCCAGCGCAGCATGGACGAAAGCGGGCTGAAGGGGCTGGAGGAGGAGCGTCGCCTCGCCTACGTCGGCATCACCCGCGCCGAGGAGGTCTGCACGATTAGCTTTGCCAGCAATCGGCGGGTCTACGGGCAGTGGCAGTCGCAACTGCCGTCCCGTTTCATCGACGAGCTTCCCGCCGATCATGTCGAGGTCCTGACGGCCCCCGGCCTTTATGGCGGCGGGTATGGGGCGGCAGCGCAGGTGGGGTTCGGGTCCAGCCTGGAGGAACGGGTGTCCAAGGCGGACGTCTACAATTCCCCCGGTTGGCGGCGGATGCAGGAAAACTCTGGCACCCGCCCGATGCGCCAGCCTTCCGAGGCGCGGCATGTGGTGATCGACATGGAGGCGGTGTCTGCTTACGTGCTGGGCGACCGGGTCTTCCACCAGAAGTTCGGCTACGGCGAGGTGATCGGGATCGAGGGCGACAAGCTGGACATCGAGTTCGACCATGCCGGGTCAAAAAAGGTCGTCGCGCGCTGGGTGATCCCGGCGGATCAGGTGCCCGATCAGACGGACGAAGTGCCGTTCTAGGGCGCGGGTGTCCACGGTGGACAAACGCGGGATAGCAAGGGATTCCAATGGCTTGGTCGCGGGCGTTAGGGGTTTGTTAACTTGTGGCCCCGAGACTTGCGGACATGTCTGGATACCTCTGACCTCGCGTCTCTGGCGCTTCAATTTTCTTCACGTTGGCCTTGGCCTGCCGGGGCTCACGGCTTTTGGCGGGTAAGGTTAGGGCCTGCGCGAAGCTGTGCGCGTGATGCTGAACGAGCGGGCGTTCCGGCTTGAGGCGTGGGTCCTGTCGCCGGATCAGCTTCATTCTGTCGGAGAGTAGCGTCGGTGCCGACCCGCCGTAAATTGGTCGGGGTGACGGCGGGGTGACGGCGGGGTGATACGGGCATTCAAACGTTTACCGTGGGATGGTGGGTTGGCACCCACCCTACGTTTGCCGCGTGCCCGCAGGCATCGCGGGTTGGGGCTGGTGGTGAATTGAGCGCTGGCGCGCAAGCCTTTTATCTCGCCTCTGGCGCAAGCGCCAACCGGCTCGGGATGCCTCCGGCGGGGATATTTGGGGACATGAAATGTCGGGGATTCGGATCGAGGGAGGGAGCGTGGGTGCGGTAGAGTTTGGGCGACAGGTTGTGGTTGGGTGATTTGGGATGCTGAAGGTTCTGGTTTTTTCTGCGGTGTTGGTTGCGTTGGCATGGATCGTCGTCTTGCAGGGACGGTACAGCTGGCACCAGAAGCTGACCATCACCGTCGAGACCCCGGCCGGGTGAGGTCTCGGCCTCCTCGGTCAGCGCGGTCAGTTGGCGCAAGCAGTGGATCCGCTGGGATGGCATGGGCTGGTACTATGACCTGACCGGCGAGGCGGTGGTGGTCGAGGTCACGCCGGGGCGCTACCTCTTTGCGCTTCTGAAGGGGGCGGGGACGACCGAATACATGGGCTCGGTCGCTGCCGCCTCGATCGCAGGGCGCGAGGGACGGGTGATCGACGGGGCGCTGTTCTGCGAGGTGCAGGGCAGGCGCGACCGGGCGGCGGGGGTGATCGCGGTGCCGGAGGGTCAGTATCCGATGCTGGTGACGTTTGGCGACATCGCCGATCCGGCCAGTGTGAAGCTGGTCGACCCGGCCGACCTTGCCGCCAGTTTCGGGCCGGGGGTGAGGTTGAAGTCGGTGACGCTGGAGGTGACGGACGAGGTGGTGACGAGGCCAAAATTGGATTCTTTGCTAAGCTGGCTTGGCCCATTCCCGGAACCTGCACTTGGGCCAGCCACTGGAAGTTCCGGCAGTGTTCTATTCTATCGACTTGTTCACATGGGTGACTTCATACGGAGGCAGGAATGACTCTTTCGTCGGAACTTGAATTCGCCTTGCTATCGCTGGACTCCTACAATCGCGGGTACAACCCCGGCGTTCCGGGTCTCAGCGATGCCCCCGGAACACAAGTTGGGAATTGGACGATCCTCGACACTGATTTGCCCACTGGCTCAGAAGCCGCCAGCTTCTACGCCGCCGCCTACCAGGGCGCCTCTGGCAACATCGTAATCTCCTACCGCGGCACCGATGATCCAACACTTGGAGCCGCCTTGACCGCGTGGATGGGCGGTGCAGGCTTCCAGACCACTCAAGCGAAAATGGCTGCCCAGTTCCATTATCAGCGAGCGTAGGGTGGGTGCCAACCCACCTTGGGTTGGTCTGGGTGTCGGCGCGGTTTTGTGGACGTTCAAACGTTTGAGGCGTTTGACCGCGGGATGGTGGGTTGGCACCCACCCTACGTTCGCTTTGCAAAGCACTCTGGCGGGTTTGGCGTAGTGGGGCAAGGGCTCAGGTTAGCGGGCTCGACCGCAGGAAACACGCTTAACACCACCCTAAGGCCCACAGCCAAGCTCTTGGAATGATTGGCAAGCGTCAAGCTGTCCTGCGTGGACACTCCCCGCAGCCTCTTGCGACCCCCCACAGGTTCCGGCAATGCTGGCCGGATAGCAGGGGAGGCCTAGCATGCCGGGCGACACGACCGAAATTTCAAGTCTGGCCGACCTTCTTGAAGCGCGGGCCAGGGATGGGCGGGTCATTGTGGCCGTCGCGGGGGCTCCCGGGTCGGGGAAGTCGACCCTTGCCGACAAGCTGGTGGGCAAGCTGAACGGGCGGCAGCCGGGGCTGGCGGCGGTGCTGCCGATGGACGGGTATCACTACGATGACCTTCATCTGGAGCCGGCCGGTCTGCGGCCGCGGAAGGGGGCGCCGCATACGTTCGATGTGGGGGGGCTGTTTCACACCCTGAAACGGCTGCGGGCGCGGGACGAGGCGGAGGTCGCGGTGCCGGTCTTCGACCGCAAGATCGAGATCGCGCGGGCTGGGGCGCGGCTGATCCCGGCCTCGGTCGCGGTGATCGTGGTCGAGGGGAACTGGCTGCTGCTGGATCAGGCCCCGTGGGACCGGCTGCGGCCGGTGTTCGACGTGACGGTGATGGTCGA
>JANMGI010000427.1:0-11846 GCA_031374565.1 Paracoccaceae bacterium
ATGCCGGGCAGCCGCCGTGTCGCCGGGCTGGCCCAGGGGTGAAGCGGCAGGCGGTCCTGCAGGATCGGCGCGTCTTGCATCGGGTTGACCATGGCGGTCTTTGACCATGTCGCCTTGGCGGCTGCAACCAACACATTTGCGACCTTGGGGCGTCGCGGCTGGCTTAGGCGGCAGTCTGCCAGCGGGGCAAGCTGGAGGGCAAAGGGAGGCCCGAGATGACCTATCGCCGCGACCACCGGAAGATCGACCCGTCTCGCGGGGACAGCTTGGGGGATGGGACCCCGAACGACAATGACCGGGTCGAGATCGGGCCGACGCAACTGGCGTTTGGCGAGTGGGCGGCGGCGGGGTTGGCTTTGCCAGACCTTGGCCGGATGCGCCATGACCGGTGGCAGAAGCTGGTGGCGGGGCTGGTCGCGCGGGACTATGGCGGGCTTTTGATGTTTGACCCGCTGAACATCCGCTATGCGACCGACACGACGAACATGCAGCTTTGGAACATGCACAACCCGTTCCGCGCCTGCCTGCTGTGCGCCGACGGGCATATGGTGATGTGGGAGTACAAGAACTCGCCCTTCCTGGTGACCTTCAATCCCTTGGTCAAGGAACTGCGGTCGGGCGCGACGTTCTTTTACAACTCCACCGGAGATCGGGGGGCCGAGGCGGCGAAGGGGTTTGCGCGCCAGGTCGATGAGATCATGCGCGAACATGCGGGCACCAACCGGCGGCTGGCGGTGGACAAGATCATGGTCCACGGGCTGCGGGCGCTGGAAGCCGCGGGGTTCGTGGTCGAGGAAGGCGAGGAAGTCACCGAACGCGTCCGCGCGGTAAAGACGCCGGATGAGGTGCTGGCGATGCGGTGCGCGCACCATGCATGCGAAGCCGGGATTGCCGAGATGGAGGCGTTCGCGCGGACCGAGGTGCCGAAGGGGGGCGTCTCGGAGGATGCGATCTGGGCCGAACTTCACGCGGCGAACATCCGGCGCGGCGGGGAATGGATCGAGACGCGGCTTCTGGCCTCCGGCCCCCGGACCAACCCATGGTTTCAGGAATGCGGGCCCCGGATGGTGCAGCCGAACGAGATCGTCGCGTTCGACACCGACCTGATCGGCGCTTATGGCTTCTGCATCGACATCAGCCGCACCTGGTGGGTGGGGGATGCTCGGCCTTCCAATGCAATGGTCTCGGCGTTCCACCACGCCCTTGACCACATCGCCGACCACAAAGCCCGCCTTCGCCCCGGTGTGACCATCGAGGAGCTGGTGATGCAGGGCCACCAGCTCGCCCCGGCATACTGGGCGCAGAAGTATTCCTGCAAGATGCACGGCGTCGGGCTGTGCGATGAATGGCCTTACGTCCACTACCCCGACGGCTGGATGCCGGGGGCGTTTGATGCGGCGCTGGAGCCGGGGATGGTGCTGTGCGTCGAGGCGCTGGTGTCGCCGGAGGGCGGCAGCTTCTCGATCAAGCTGGAGGATCAGATCTTGATCACCGAGACCGGTTGCGAGACGCTGACGCGGTATCCGTTCGATGAGCGGTTGATGGGATAACCCTAAGGATCGGTCCCGAAGTAGGGTGGGCAATCTGCCCACGTTGGCGCAAGGTCATTTCACTGCGGCTCGCTGCGCGTGGGCAAATTGCCCACCCTACAAAGGACTTCCGTTGGCGGACGTGGCGACGCGGACCGAAGACACAAACGAACCTTCGCAGGAGTCTGATCCACGAAATGGCCTTCAAGGTGGATCAATCCAATCCGGTCGCCAATGTCTTAACAAATCCCTAACGTCCGCGACCAAGCTATTGATTTCATTTATGGATCGAAGATTGTCCACCGTGGACACTCACAGGTCCACATACCTTCCCACACTGACTTCTCCACCAGTCCCGGTGAACCGCACATCCAACCCCCGCGCCTCGACCCCGTAGCAGGCGGCCACATCCGACGGCGGCCAGGTCGAGCAATACCGGCCCCCCTCCACCCACCATTTCCCCCAGCTTTCCCCGGCCCCGGCCTCATAAAGGGTCCGACCGCCCTGAAAGAAGTTCTGGGAGGAGCCATCCTCATACCGCAGCACCCGCGCCGACAAGGCGGCGGTGATCCCGGCATCGTCCAGCACCCGCCAATCCTCGGCCAGGACCGGGGTGGCCAGCAAGAGAACGATGATCCCGAAACGCATCCCTGCGGCCCCTGTCCGATGACAGGGCGAAGTCTAGCCCCACACCACACCCGCCGGCCAGTCACCGCTGCGTGAGCCTAGATCCCGACCTCGGCCAGCAGGCCCAGATGGTCCGACCCCGCCGCCGGGCGCATCGAAACCCGCCCGCCCCGGGTGGAAAAGATGTGGTCGATCGGCAGCGGGAAGATCTTCGAGAGCCCGATGTAGCTGCCCGCCGTCGGCCCCGCAGGCTGCAAGTCCATGATCTCGGCCATCCGGGTGACCGCGGTGCCCCAGCGGACCATGTTGAAATCCCCAGCCATGATCGCCGGGCCCTGCAACTTGTCCAGGATCGGCAGCAACAGGTCGACCTGATCCGGCTGACCATAAGGCCAGGGCCAGTTCAGGTGAACCGACACCAGCCAGAACCTGTCCTTGTTTTCGACCCCAGCCACGACCTGCATCGCTGCCAGTCCCGGACCGCAAACCTCGGTCCCCGGCACCAGCGTCAGTTGCGTCAGGATCGCCGTGCCACCCACAGCCCCGCCGGGGCAGAGCAGCTGGTGAGGGTATGCATCTTTCAGCCCGTCAAGGAACGGCTGGTTCGACGCCAGCACTTCTTGCAGGGTGACGATCATCGGGCTGGCCGCGCGAATGTCAGCCTCCAGCGCGGGCAGATCGGCGTTTCTGAAAAGCATGTTCTTCTGGTAGACCGAATAGGCCCCCGGCAGACCCGGCCAGGCGTAGGCCAGCAGCACCTGCCCCCCGGTCAATAGGGCCAGCAGCATCGATACGAACGCCGCCATCCGAAGACCGGCAAAGCTCGCAAAGACCGCGATGATCAGGATCGCTGCCGCCGCGACGCCCCGGCCAACTGCCAGCGAATCGCCAATCGGGTGCAGCCACCCCAGATACCCTCCGGCCAAGGCAGTGACAGCCAGGCCCAGCGCCAGCCCGATGCCGAATTGCCAGTTTGAGTTTTCACCGTCCATGCTTATCCCACGAGGCCAACAAACCCCATCGCCCTTTCACTCTTTGACCAGCCTGTCCACCAGAGATCGAAGCGGGGGGCCCATTTCGTCACCGGTGGTCAGCCGTAGGTTTTCTAACCCGATCACTGCGGCATAAATGAGTTGCGCCTTTGGCAACAGTTCGGTTTCCGAAACCCCCGCCGCGCGCAGGAAATGCTGCAGATCGATCAGCCTCTGGCGGTCCACCCGGATCAGCACGGCCCGGGCGCGCGGGTCGGTGCGGCCCCAGTCCCGGAAGGCCGGCTCGATTTCGACCCCTCCGTAACTGTCCCCCGGTCGGATCGATACCATGTCGACAAGCAGCATCAACTGGCCGATCGGGACTTTGCCCGACGCCTTCACCGCGGCGGTGATTGCCGTTGTGGCCAGTGTCTCCCAAAGTTCAAGCATCGTCTGATGAAGTTCGGCGAGATCCTTGAAATGCCAATAGAAAGAGCCCTTCGTCGCGCCAAGGTCCCGCGCCAAGGGCTCAACTCTTACCGCGCTGATCCCGCCTTGAACCAGCGCGCGAAGTGCCGCCAGCACCCAGGCATTCCGACCCAGTCTCTGTTTTGCATCCCCAACGCTCATGCTACAAACATACGCACCCGTATGGACAAGGTCCAGCCGGAACGGATATCCATACGCAGCCGTATGGAGGATCACATGAACACTTGGCTTCTTACCGCAGGCATTGCGGCACTTCTCCTTGATTTGGTCCATATCTTCCCCGGTGGCCGCGAAATTCACCGACCCATGGTCGCGTCGCACTGGCCGGAACCGGCGAAGGCGGTCTGGTCGGTGGTCTGGCACGCGGTGACGGCGGTCATGGCTTTGGGCGGGGCGGCCCTGATTGCGGCTGCCTTCCTGCCGGATCAGGCGCTGGCGCTATCGGTCCTTCCCATCGGCCTGTTCCTGTCGGCGGCAGCGTTGTTTCTGATCTACGGGGCCATGCGGCTGGGCTCGGTCCGCATACTGCCGCAATGGGCGGCATTCCTGGCGATTTCGGCCCTGGGCATCGTCGGGCTTGTCGCATGACCCTGCGCCGTCTGCATCGCGCGCTGGCGGTGGTCCTTGCCCTTTTCCTGATTGCGCATTTGGGCAACCATCTGGCAGGGCTGGCCGGGCAAGACACGCATGGCGCCGTGCAGGACGCGCTGCGGCTGGTCTACCGGAACCGGCTGATCGAAATCGTCTTGCTGCTGGCGGTCACGGTGCAGGTGGCCATCGGACTGGCGTTGCTGGCGGCCCAGCCCCGATTGACGCTGCAGACAGCCTCGGGCGCGTATCTGGCCCTGTTCCTGATGATCCATGTCGGTGCAGTACTGTCAGCCCGCTGGCACGGGACCGACACGACCCTCGCCTTTGCCGCGGCGGGCCTGCATGCCAATGCCCCGTGGCCCCTTGTCTTTTCAGTCTACTACGGCGTCGCGGTGGCCGCTGTCTTCGCGCATGTTTCGGTACCGCTTGGGCGGAGAAAGGCAGCCTTGGGCAAGGGCGTGTTGGGGCTTGGGGTCGCAATGGCGGCGGTTCTTGTCGCGATGCTTCTTGGCCTCGTGCATCCGCTGATCATTCCCCAGGCCCTGATCACGGCGTTTCCCTGAACCTTGCACCCAAGCACCTTGCGGCGTAAGGGGGCGCGAGTTTTCCTGCCATAGGTTCCCCAATGATCCCGCGCTATTCCCGCCCCGAAATGGTGGCGATCTGGTCCCCGGAAACCCGCTTCAAGATCTGGTTCGAGATCGAGGCCCATGCCTGCGACGCTCAGGCCGCGTTGGGTGTGATCCCGAAGGCCAACGCCGAAGCCGTCTGGCGCGCGAAGGACGTGGAGTTCAGCGTTGCCCGGATTGACGAGATCGAGGCGGTGACGAAGCATGACGTGATCGCGTTCCTCACTCACCTTGCCGAGCATATCGGGGCAGATGACGCGCGCTTTGTGCATCAGGGGATGACCAGTTCCGACGTGCTGGACACCACGCTGAACATCCAGCTTGTCCGCGCCTCTGACTTGCTTCTGACGGCGCTGGACCGAGTGTTGGCGGCGTTGAAGACCCGTGCGTTCGAGCACAAGGATACGGTCCGCATCGGTCGCAGCCATGGCATCCATGCGGAACCGACGACGATGGGCCTGACCTTCGCCCGTTTCTATGCCGAAATGTCGCGCAACCGCGTGCGACTTGAAAACGCAAAGAAAGAAGTGGCGACCGGGGCCATTTCCGGCGCGGTCGGGACCTTTGCGAACATTGACCCGGCGGTTGAAGAGCATGTCTGCAAGATGTTGGGCCTGACGCCCGAGCCGATCTCCACCCAGGTGATCCCGCGCGACCGTCACGCGATGTTCTTCGCAACCTTGGGCGTGATCGCCAGCAGCATCGAGAACGTCGCCATCGAGATCCGCCACATGCAGCGGACCGAGGTGCTGGAGGCGGAAGAGTTCTTCTCGCCCGGCCAGAAGGGCAGTTCGGCCATGCCGCACAAGCGCAACCCGGTCTTGACCGAGAACCTCACAGGACTTGCGCGCCTTGTCCGCATGGCCGTCGTTCCAGCACTTGAAAACGTAGCGCTTTGGCATGAACGCGACATCTCGCATAGCTCTGTCGAGCGGGCGATTGGCCCCGATGCGACCATCACGCTGGATTTCGCGCTGCACCGGCTGGCCGGGGTGGTCGAAAGGCTGGTGATCTACCCCGAGAATATGCTGCGGAACATGAACCAGTTCAAAGGTCTTGTCATGTCGCAGCGCGTGCTTCTGGCGCTGACCCAGGCCGGTGTCAGCCGGGAAGACAGCTACCGTCTGGTGCAGCGGAACGCGATGAAAGTCTGGGAAAGGGGCGCGGATTTCAAGACCGAGCTTCTGGCCGACCCCGAGGTCACAGCGGCGCTTTCTCCGGCAGAGATCAACGAGAAGTTCGACCTTGGCTACCACACCAAGCACGTCGACACGATCTTCGCCCGCGTGTTCGGCACATGACGCAAGCGTGAACGGTTGGCTTTACCCGGTCACGCATTTCCGGGCTTGATCGAGAAACAATCGTGCTACCTTTTGGAAAGTAACCGAAAGGAACGTCGATGCGCATGATCCTTGCTGTAGCTTTGGCTTTGGCCCCGCAATTCGCGCTTGCTGCGGGGACCGAAGACACCGCGCCGCCGAAACCCACCGAAACCACGACCGAATGCGCCAAGGGTGAGGTCTGGGATGAAAAGACCAAAGCCTGCATCAAGGCCGAGGATTCCAGCCTGAACGACGACCAGCGTTTCGGTGCCGTGCGCGAACTGGCCTATGCCGGTCGCAACGATGAGGCGATGCAGATCCTTGCCACCATGACCGAGGGCGAGACGAGCCGGGTCATGACCTACCAAGGCTTCCTTCTGCGCCAGACTGGCCACATCGAGGACGGCATCGCCGCCTATGAGCGCGCCATCGCGATGAACCCGGCCAACATCCTGGCCCGCAGCTATTACGGCCAGCTTCTTGTCCAGATGGACGAACTTGCGATGGCCGAAGACCAGCTTACCCAGATCCGTGCGCACGGCGGCGCGGGAACCTGGGCCGAAGAATCGCTCTCAACCGCGATCAGGACTGGCGAGACTTACACCTTCTAAGCAGTGGAGCACCCGATGAAGATAGCCACCACCCTGGCCGTTTTGGCCATCAGCCTTCTGCCAAGCCTTGCCCTTGCCGATTGCGCGGGCCAACCGTTGCAGACCGCCGCCAGCTGTATGCCCGGCACGGTCTGGGATGGCGCAAAGGGCACCTGCGTCGACAATCCGACCAGCTGACGCTTGGCCATCAAGCTTGCGTTAACCCGGGGCTGCGAGGGTTCTTCAAAGAAGAATCGATGAGGACCCGATGCCGCAAGACATGGTGCCGCTTGCCCGGATCATTCCGGACCGCCGGATCGCGACGATCGGGCAGTTGCCAAAGCGTGTGCTGACGCCGCGACAGAAGGCTGCCGTGATCGTGCGCTATCTGCTGACCGACGGCACTTCGTTGCCGCTGTCATCTCTGCCCGAACACATGCAGGCAGCCCTTGCCGAACAGATGGGCCAGATGCGGCTGATCGACCGCACGACCCTGGACAATGTGGTCGCCGAGTTTCTCGCAGAGCTTGAATCGGTCGGCCTTGCCTTCCCCGGCGGGATCGAGGGGGCTCTTACCATGATGGACGGCCATATCTCGCAATCCGCCGCGCAACGGTTGCGGCGGATGTCCTCGACCTCGTCCAAGATCGACCCGTGGGAGCGGATCACCCAGCTTCCCACCGACCGCCTGCTGCCGATCCTGGTGAATGAGGCGGTCGAGGTTGGGGCGGTGATGCTGTCGAAGCTGCCGGTCGCCAAGGCGGCAGAGCTTCTGGGCAAGCTGCCCGGAGACCGCGCACGGCGGGTGGCCTATGCAGTGTCGATGACCGGCAATGTCGACCCTGAAACCGTCCGCCGGATTGGCGTGGCCTTGCTGGCGGAACTGGACAATCAGCCGCCCAAAGCCTTCGATCAGGGCCCGGTGGAACGGGTCGGCGCGATCCTGAACGTCTCGCCCAGCCTCACCCGGGACGATGTCCTCCTTGGGCTTGAAGCCGAAGATGCCGATTTCGCTGCCGAAGTGCGCAAGGCGATCTTCACCTTCATCCACATCCCGACACGCCTGAACCCGCGCGACACACCAAAGATCACCCGGCTGGTGGAACAGCCCCAATTGGTGACGGCACTGGCAGCTGCCCTGTCCAAACCGGGGCTGGAAGACGCGGCAGAGTTCATCCTGGCCAACATCTCGCAGCGCCTGGCCCAGGGCCTGCGCGAGGAAATTGCGGGCCGTGGCCGGGTGAAGGACAAGGATGCCGAAGAGGCGATGAACGCCATCATCGGCGCGATCCGTTCCTTGGCAACCAGCGGTGAGATCACCCTCATTCAGGCGGAGGAGGAGTAATGGGGCCGCCGCCAGCGGCCCTGTCGGATCAGAAGCGGTAGTTCAGCCGCAAGGACTGCTCGCTTCCGTCCAGCTTTGCGTTCGAGATTCCGAAATCACTGGACTTTTCGATCAGATACTCTGCACCCAGCCTTACATTGCCAGTTGACCCCAGTGCAACCTGCGCGCCCAAGCCAAAGTTCGGCATGGTATCGGCGTTCGAGTATGCCCCAAGGCTGACTTTGTAGCGGGTCGCGCCGACAAAGGCGTCAGGCATGAAGCGCCCGGCGTCATAGCCGCCTACCACATTCAACCGGGTGGCATCGAAATCGAAGGCAGAAAAGGTTCCTCCAAGATCTCCCTTCGAATAGGAAGTTTCGCGCCGACGACCAGTGCCCCCAGATCGCGCAGGTAGCCTGCCTGCACCCCCTAGCCGCCTGGGTCTGCAGTAAACGTGCCATCGTCGATCGATCCTTTGGTCGCATTGAAACCAAGGTAGAACCCGGTCCAGGTGCCAGACGCGCTCGGTGCGGGATCAACTTGGACAACGGGTTCCGACACCGCGACAACTGGCCCGCCCGCACAGGCCGGAGCAGTCAGCGCAGAAGCGACCAGAAAAAGGGCGCGTTTCATCAGTTTTCTCCTTGAAAACAGGTGCGTTGGGCATGCTTTCGATCACTTCCCGGCAACTTTGTGACGAAGGCACTTGTCGCGAAACCGGACTTCTACACTTGCGCCAGCGTACGGCCTACTGCGGCTGCAGCTCCTCTTGCGGCCCTCGCTATCCCCGCCTAGAACAACCCCATGTCCGCCGCCCCCCTCTCGCAAGTCACGCGCGGCGTGGCCTTGATGATCCTCGCGATCTTCCTGTTCACTGCGATGGATGCCACTGCCAAGGGCCTGATCGAGAGCTACCCCGCGCCGCAGGTGATCTGGGTCCGCTTTGCCGGTCAGCTGGCGCTGGTGCTGGTGATCCTGAACCTGCGGCTCGGCCCCGTCCTACGCACCCGTTTTCCGGTGCTGCACATCTGGCGGTCGATGTCTCAGTTCGGCGCGACCGCCTTCTTCTTCCTGTCGTTGCCGCATATCGGCCTGGCCGAAGCCACGGCAATCGGCGACCTAAACCCCGTGCTGATCACCTTGGGCGCGGCGCTTTTTCTGGGCGAGAAGCTGGGACCGCGCCGCATCGCGGGGGTCGCCGTCGCGTTGATCGGCGCGCTGATCGTGATCCGGCCCGGCGCGGGGGTCTTCACCTGGTGGGCCTTGATGCCGATGCTTTGCGCGATTTCCTACGCGACCAGCGCGCTTCTGACCCGCAAGATCGGTGCGCAGGAAAGTGTGTGGGCCTCGATGGTCTATGCCTCGCTTTTTGGCACAATCGTTGCCGGGGTCGCCATGCCTTTCCTGTGGGAGCCGGTGGCGACGCAGGACCTGTGGAAATTCGGCCTGATCGCCTGCCTGGGGACCGGGGCGCAGCTGTGCATCATCCGCAGCTTTTCCATCACCGAGGCGTCGGTCGTGGCACCCTTCGCGTATCTTGGCATCGTCTTCGCCACGGTCTGGGGTGCGGTGCTTTACGACCAATGGCCCGACCGCTGGACCGTGATCGGTGCGCTTGTGATCGTGGGCGCGGGACTTTATGTCTGGCACCGAGAGCACCGGGCGTCGCGCACGTCCTGAAACCGAAGGCCCCGATGTCGACCGAAGGCGAAGATCGCCCGCCCTTTCGTCCAGATCACTTCCTGGTCAATCTCGCATCGCGCGGGCTGATCGGGCTGGCGCTGGCCCTGCCCTATCCCTGGCGCGTGGGCTTTGTCGGCTGGCTGATGCGACGGGTGATCGGGCCGGTCGCGGGCTACCGGGACCGGGCGCTGGAAAATCTCGCGCTGATCTGGCCCGACCGGCCGCTGGCCGAGCGCAAGGCCATCGCTGAAGCCTCGCTGGACAATGCGGGCCGGACGTTGATCGAAAACTACTCGACCAGCGCCTTCACCGCCCGCGCCAGCGGGATCGAGCCGGAGGGGCCGGGCTATGCCGCCCTGATCGCCGCGCGGAACGACAAGCGCCCGGTGATCCTGGTTTCGGGTCATTTCGGGAATTACGAGGCCGCGCGGGCGTCACTGGTCGCACGCGGGTTCGACATCGGCGGGCTTTATCGGAACCTGTCGAACCGCTACTTCAACGCGCATTATGTCAAGACGATGCAGGCCTTCGGGGGCCCGGTCTTTCCGCAGGGACGCGCCGGAACGGCAGGTTTCGTGCGGCATCTGAAGGACGGCGGCCAGCTGGTGCTGCTTTTTGATCAGGACGTGCCCAGCGGCCCGCTGATCCCGTTTCTGGGTGAACCCGCCCGCACCGCAACTTCGGCCGCAGATCTTGCCCTGCGGCTCAAGGCCGACCTGATCCCGTTCTTTGCCACCCGCCAGCCCGACGGGCTTGGCTTTCGCGTCACGCTGGACGCGCCGGTCCCGCACAGCGACGCCGAAACGATGATGCGGGTGGTCACACAGGCGCTGGAGGCCCGGATCATCGCCCATCCCGGCCAGTGGTTCTGGATTCATCGCCGCTGGAAGGGCAGTTCGCAGGTGTAAGCCGAGTGATCCGCCCGCTTTGACGCGCGCGTCAGTCGATCCGCGCCGCTGCCAGAATCTCGGCCGGACCGTCGGCCTGCAAGATCACCGCGCCACCTTCATTTCCGGTATAGGGCGTTGTGACCTCAAGCGTGGATTGCCCGCCCCAGTCCTCCAGCCTCTCCCACGACGTCACTATGTTGCGGTAGGTGATCGTTTTGCCGGCATTCTCGCCACGCTCGATCGTCACCGTCTCTTCCGGCTTGTAGCGCACCAGCTGCACCCGAACGGGTTCGGTCAGCGGCGGGTCGGCTTCCGCCCGGATCACCAGCTTGTCACCCTCTCGCGTCACGGTCAGGCGCACCGGATTGCCCGCGGACAGGTGTTCGCGCAACCGCTCGGCCGTCTCTTCCGGCGCGAAGCCTTCGATCCGGTCAGAGCCTTCGATGATCAGCTGCGGCGTGTAGATCGTCCGCGATCCGATTGCCCTGGCGTATGCGCGCTGCCGGTCGGTGAATTTTCCCTGCGCAAACTTGTCCGCCCAGCCGATGTAATCCCAGTAGTCGACATGCAGCGCCAGTGGCAGGATGCGGGGGTCCGACGCAAGCATCGCCAGAAACTCATCCGCCGGCGGGCAGGACGAACACCCTTGCGAGGTGTAAAGCTCGACCACCACGACAGGCTCGGCCTGAACCTGGGCCGAAGCTGCAAGCCAAACCCCGCAGGCGGCGCTGACGAAATGTCGCATGATGCGTGTCCTGATCCTTGATCCCCATCCTCTGTATAGGGAGACCGTCGCTGACGGGCCAATCAAGGTTTTGCGAGAGACCTGTCATATGATGTAGGAAAGTCGCAACGCGGGGCTGGATATTCGGCATACAATGGTATACAAACTGCAAGCCACCGCCTTTCAAGGGAGCCAGAGATGACCGTCACCGTTGGACATGACCTTTCCAAGACCCGCCAGACCCTGACAGCCGGGGGCCAGACGGTCCACTATTACTCGATCCCGGCTGCCGAAGCCGCCGGTCTGGGCGACTTTTCGAAACTTCCCGCCGCGCTGAAGGTGGTGCTGGAAAACATGCTGCGGTTCGAAGACGGCAAGACCGTGACCGTCGATGACATCAAGGCCTTCTCGACCTGGGGCGCGAACGGTGGCCAGAACCCGATCGAGATCGCCTATCGCCCCGCCCGCGTTTTGATG
>JANMGI010000429.1:0-2874 GCA_031374565.1 Paracoccaceae bacterium
CGCCAGAACCTCATCGGCGTGGCCCTTGACGCTGACCTTGTTCCAGACCTTCGCCACCTTGCCCGTCCCGTCGATCAGGACCGTCGTCCGCTCGATCCCCATGTAGGTCTTGCCATACATGCTTTTCTCCAGCCAGACGCCATAGTCTTCGCTGGTGGTTCCCGTCTCGTCCGAGGCCAGCACGATCCCCAGCCCATGCTTCTTGCAGAACTTGTCGTGGCTTTTCACGCTGTCTTTCGACATGCCGATCACCGTGGTCCCGGCCGCCGCAAAATCCGCCTGACGAGCGTTGAAATCCTGCGCCTCAAGCGTGCAGCCGGGGGTGTCATCCTTGGGGTAGAAATACAGCACCACCTTGCCCGGCCGCAGGGCTGACAGGGTCACAGTGGTGCCACCATCGCGGGGCAGGGTGAAATCAGGTGCGGTCTGTCCTTCGGAAATCATGCGCGGCTCCTTGCCTTTGGCAGCTTTGTGACTTTGCATCTAGTTGCCTTCGCGCGAAGATAAAGGCAGGGACAGCGCATGTCACCCCGGCCGTGTGTGGGGTGGGGTGCGGGCAATGAAGTGGGGCGCCAGGCGCAGATGAACGACCAGTCGGCGGGGTTGGAAAGCGGGACCCACCCCGTTGCCGCGCCAGAGCGCCCGGATCAGCCGGAGCCTTTGCTCTTGACCGACAGGGTTGAGCCTGCACCAAGCCGCGCCATTCCGCAGCCGCGAAGGCGCGCCCGGGGCCGGATCAGCCTGACGGTGATCCTGACACTGGTCCTGCTGGGCTTGGGCTTTGGCTACCTGACCATGGCCTACACCGGCAAGACCCTGCGCCTGCCGACCTGGACCGTGGCCGAGATCGAGGCGCGGGTGAACGCAGGTCTTGACGGTGCGGGTCTGCCCAAAGGCACGGCGGTATCACTTGGCGGGGTGGAGCTTGCGGTGGACGCAGGATTTGTGCCCCGGTTTAGGATCGAGGATATCCGCCTGATCGCGGGCAGCGGCCGGTCGCTTCTGGCCCTGCCAGAGGCGCTTGTGTCCTTTGACCCAAGGGCCTTGCTGACCGGAAAGGTGCGCCCGGCAGAGGTGCGTCTGTCGGGGGCCCGGCTGGCGGTGCGGCGCGACCGCGAGGGTCGGATCGACCTGCAGTTTGACGGCAAAGGTGCGGGGCCGAAAAGCCTGGGCCAGGTCCTGACCGCCACCGAGGCGATCTTTGCCAGCCCGGCATTGCAATCGCTGACCCTGATCGAGGCCGAGGGGCTGACCCTGGTTCTGACGGATGAGCGCGCGGGGCGGACCTGGCAGGTGGGCGACGGGCGGTTGGCCATTCAGAACGGCGCGACGGCGATTTCCGCCGAACTGGGTCTGACGCTTCTGGACGGAGCGGAACCCGCGCAGGCGGTGTTGACCCTTGTGTCCGACAAAGGTGCCATGACCGCGCATCTGGCGGCAAAGGTCGACAACATCGCGGCGACCGATCTGGCCGCAATGGCGCCGCCGCTAGCTTTCCTAGCCTTTCTGGATGCACCGATTTCGGGCGCTCTGGACGCCCGGCTGGACAAGGATGGCAGCTTTGCCGGCTTCACCGGGCGTCTCAGCCTGGGCGCGGGCAGCCTTGCGCCGGGCAAGGGAGCGCGGCCAGTGGGCTTTGACCGCGCCGCGATGTCGTTAGCCTATGACCCCGAAACGGCGCGGATCGAGCTTGCGGACCTGTCGGTCGAAAGCAGCTCGCTGCGGCTGCGCGCGCGGGGGTATGGTGACCTACTTGGCCAGGGTGGCGCGCCGCTTGCCCCCGGGGCCTTGCCCGACAGCGTCTTGGCGCAGATCGCGTTTCAGGAGGTGATGGTCGATCCAGAGGGCCTCTTCGAAGAGCCGGTCCGCTTTGGCGCAGGTGCTCTTGACCTGCGGTTGCGGTTGAAACCGTTCAAGCTTGAGATCGGCCAGCTGTCCCTGACCGAAGGCGATGAGCGCCTGCTCATGACCGGCGAAGTCGGGGCCGAGGAAGCAGGGTGGGGCGGCGCGCTGGATGTCAGTCTGAACCAGATCGACACCGAGCGGCTGTTGAAGGTCTGGCCGGTCACGGCGGTGCCGAAGACGCGGCTCTGGTTTGCCGACAACGTAGGGCAAGGCAAACTTTCCGACGTGAAGGCGGCGCTTCGCCTGAAACCGGGCGGCCAGCCGCAGTTCAGCCTGGGCTACGAATTCGCCGATACCGAAGTGCGTTTCGTGCGCACCCTTCCGCCGATCCTGAACGGGCGCGGCCATGCGACGCTGGAAAACAACACCTACACCGTCGCGCTGGACAAGGGCCATGTCATGGCACCCGAGGGCGGGCGGATCGAGGCGGACGGGACGGTGTTCCAGATCCTGGACATCACCCAGCGACCGGCGACGGCCAAGGTCGAGCTTGTCACATCGGCCAGTCTGACGGCGACGTTGTCGCTGCTGGACCAGGAGCCGTTCAGCTTCTTCTCCAAGGCCGGGCAGCCCTACAACCTGGGTGATGGGCGGGCCGAGCTGACCGCGTCAATCCTGATGCCGATGAAGCCGAAAATCCCGTTCGAGGAGGTAAGCTTCACCGTTGCCGGAACGATCCGCAACTTCACCTCGCCCGCGCTGGTGCCGGGTCGCATCCTGACCGCGCCCGAGGTGCAGGTGTCGGTCAACACTGGCGGGTTGCAGCTGTCCGGAAAGGGCAAGCTGGACAAAATGCCCATCGACCTGACCTACCTGCAAGGCTTCGGCCCGGAACAGAAAGGTCGCGCCCGGGTCAACGGGACGGTGATGCTGTCGGACGCGGTTCTGCGCGATTTCGGCGTGGATTTGCCCGCAGGGTCGGTCAAGGGCGAAGGCCCGGCGGCGATTGACGTTGCGCTAGTCAAGGAT
>JANMGI010000141.1:0-1749 GCA_031374565.1 Paracoccaceae bacterium
CGGCTCGGCCTACATCTTCCGCGCCTACCACGCGCTGCCGCCCCTGACCCGCAAGTCCGACGGGTTGCCGGTCGGGGCCGTCGCGGGTTTTTGCAACATCCTGTGGAACGAGCTGTCCCGTGCCAGCGCAGGCAAGGCCGCAACCCACCTTGCGGTGATCTTCGACCACTCCGCGACCACCTTCCGCAACGCGCTTTACCCCGAGTACAAGGCCAACCGCCCCGAACTGCCTGAGGACCTCCGCCCGCAGTTCCCCCTTACCCGCGAGGCGACCCGCGCCTTCAACGTCGCCTGTCTGGAGACCGAAGGTTTTGAGGCTGACGACATCATCGCCACCCTTGCCCGCGTGGCGGTGGAGGCGGGGGGTAGCTGCACCATCATATCCTCGGACAAGGACCTGATGCAGCTGATCCGGCCGGGGGTGGACATGTTTGACCCGATGAAAACCCGCCAGATCGGCCCCGACGAGGTGATGGAGAAATTTGGCGTCCTCCCCGACCGGGTGATCGACGTGCAGTCGCTTGCGGGCGATTCTGTCGACAACGTCCCCGGCGCACCCGGTATCGGGTTGAAGACCGCCGCCCTTCTCATCAATGAATACGGCGACCTCGACACGCTTCTGGCCCGCGCCGGTGAGATCAAGCAGCCCAAACGCCGCGAGGCGCTGGTGGACAACGCCGAGAAGATCCGCATCAGCCGCGAGCTGGTTACGCTGAAGGCTGACACGCCCTTGGACGTGACCCTCGACCAGCTGGAAATCCGCCTGCCCGAAGCCGACACCGTCATGGAATTCCTCACGAAAATGGAATTCCGCACTCTGACCAAGCGGGTCGCCGATAAGCTGGGCATCACCGCCCCCGCCCTGCCCGAAACCTCGCAACTGCAAATCGCCCCCAGCGAGGAGAAGCCACAGGCGCACGTAGAGCAGCCCCCCTTCGATCACGCCGCCTATGAATGCATCCGCGACATGGCGGCGCTGAACCGCTGGATCGCCCACATCCGCGACATCGGCCATGTGGCCGTCGACACCGAAACCACCAGCCTGGACGAAATGCAGGCCGACCTCGTCGGCATCTCGCTTTGCGTCGATGTGGGCAAGGCTGCCTATATCCCGCTTCAGCACACCACCGGCGGGGGCGACCTTTTCGGTGCTACCGCCCATGCCGAAGGCCAGCTTGACCTGACCGAAACCCTGAAGGCCCTGAAACCGATCCTTGAGGACCCAAGCATCCTGAAAATCGGCCAGAACATGAAATATGACTGGAAGATCTTCGCCCGCCAGGGCATCCGCATCACGCCCTTCGACGACACCATGCTCATGTCCTACGCCATGCACGCAGGCCTGCATAACCACGGCATGGACGAACTTTCCGACCGCTATCTGGGCCACCAGCCGATCCCGATCAAGACCCTGCTCGGCTCGGGCAAATCCCAGATCACCTTCGACAAGGTCGCCATCGACGAGGCGGTGAAATACGCCGCCGAAGACGCCGATGTGACCCTCCGCCTCTGGCAAGCCTTCAAGCCCCGCCTGCACCGCGCCCGTGTCACCACCGTCTATGAAACCCTCGAACGCCCGCTGGTTCCCGTGCTGGCGGACATGGAGATGACCGGCATCCAGGTCGACCGCGACACGCTGAACCGCATGTCGAACGCATTTGCGCAGAAACTGGTGCAGCTGGAGGAGGAAATCCACGAGATCGCCGGGGAAAAGTTCAACGTGGGCTCTCCAAAACAGCTGGGCGAGAT
>JANMGI010000146.1:0-3323 GCA_031374565.1 Paracoccaceae bacterium
TGATCAATGCCGTCCCGATCCAGTGCCCGCAGGAAGGGCACCAACCGTTCCACCCGAAAACTGAGATCGACGGCCAGACCTTCGGGAGCAAAACCGTCCAGCGCGGCAACCAGCGGCACCTCGGCCATCGCGGCAGCCAGAGCGGCCGGCAAGCGGCCCCGACCTGCAATGACCGCGGTCTTCACCGGCCGCCTTTTGGGGTCAGGAAGCTTCGGTCGGACTTCGACAGGATGAAATCTGCAATCTCGCGCACCAGAGGAGAATCGCTTTCCTCGGCCAGCTTGCGCGCCCGGTCGAGGAAACTGCCTTCTTCCTGCGCAAGTGTCTGATAGGCCGCACGCAAGGCCGTTATCCCGGCCCGGTCCACTCCCCGGCGCTTCAGACCGACCAGGTTCAACCCGTCAAGTTCACCCCTTGGGGCCTGAACCAGACCGTAGGGGATCACATCGTTCGTCACCATGGTGACGGCGCCGATGATTGCCCCATGCCCGATCCGCACCCACTGGTGAACGCCCGACAGACCTCCGACGATCACATCGTCGCCAAGCACGCAATGCCCGGCGATGGCAACGTTGTTGACCAGGATCACCCGGTCGCCGATCTGGGCATCATGGCCAACATGCGCCCCAGTCATGATCAGGCAATCGTTACCGACTCGGGTCACTCCACCACCGCCCTCGGTCCCTGCGTTCAGCGTCGCCCCTTCACGGATGCGGCAGCGCTGGCCTACGACAAGCCGGGTATGCTCACCGTTGTATTTCAGGTCCTGTGGCACCTCGCCCACCGTGGCGAATGGGAAAATCACCGAGTCATCGCCGATTTCAGTCCAGCCAGTCACGACGGTGTGGCTCTTCAACAACACCCGTGCGCCGAGCTTTACTTCCGAGCCGATCACAGCGAATGGCCCGACCTTACAGTCTTCGCCAATCTTGGCACCGGCCTCGACCACCGCCGAGGAATGTATCTGCGCTGAAGGGTGAATGGTCATACCTTTGGCACGTCAAACATCGCCATGAAAGTCGCCTCGCAGGCCAATTCCCCATCGACCATCGCGCGGCCTTCGAACTTCCAGACCCGGCCACCACCGCGCAGCGCCTTGACGTGCAACTCCATCACGTCGCCCGGCACCACCTTGCGGCGGAATTTGACGCCGTCGACGCCCATGAAGAACACCTTTGCGTTCTTGTCGATCAGGTCCATCGAAAGACCGACAAGGATGCCGCTGGTCTGCGCCATCGCCTCGATGATCATCACACCGGGGAAGATCGGCATTCCGGGAAAGTGGCCCTGAAACTGCGGCTCGTTGAACGTCACGCATTTTATGCCGATGCAGGACTCGTTCAGCACGATGTCCTTGACCTTGTCGATCAGCAGGAACGGATAGCGATGCGGGATGATCCGCTGGATCAGGTCCAGATCGGCAGTTGTCATTGCGGTCGCATCCATGATTTCCCCCTACGCATCCCAGGGCCTTCGGCCTTTTGGTTTAGCTAGCAAGTCGCGCCGCATGAGACAAGTTCACGCAAGCGAGGTTTGCACCTTACGGGTCAGCGGGGGCCGCTTTGGCCAAGGCTGCATTAACCAGTGCGATGGCCTCGTCTGTCACTTCGATCGCCGAAAGAGAGACGATCACCAGATTCTTGTCCAGGATGGCGGTCGCCTGCTTCTTGCCTAGAAGTTCCCCCAGGACCGGCACCGCCGCCTTCAAAAACTCTTGTCGGTCCTTGTCTCGGGCTGCCGTCAACTGGCGCGATTTCGCGTCCTGCTCTGTCCTGATCCGTTCGACCTTTTGGTCAAACGCGTCAGCCTGTGCCGCAAAGTCCTTGGCCGACAGGGTTTTGCGAAGATCGGTCAGCGCCTGCTCTTCGGTGACAAGCTCGGCCTCGATCCGCTTGTTTTCCAGTTCTAAAGCTGCCGTCGCGACACGTTCACGCTCGGAAGCGGCTTTGCCGAAATCCGATTCCAGAAAGAAGCGGTCCTGATCCAGTGTCAGAAGCGGCGCAGGGGTCTCCTGCGCCGCAACCTGCCCGCAGCCAACAAACGCCGCGACCGCCAGCCACAGGCCGGCGAGCGCCGATCTGCGCCATCCGGCCATCATCAGAACTTGGTCGAGATCGTCAGGTCGAAGGACTGTTCCTTGTCGAAGTCTTCCTTCTTCACCGCATGGGTGAAGTTGAACCGCAACGGACCGATGGGCGTCGTCCAGAACACCGACACACCAACGACGGCTCGCGGGATGAAGCTGTCGTCCACCGCCCCGCCGTTGGTGTTGTCCAGGCTCCAGACCGAGCCCACGTCCATAAACGCGCCGCCGGAAATACCGTACTCCTCGGGCAGACCAAGCGGAAAGTCAGCCTCAACCCGGGCCACCGCAAAAAGGTTACCACCCAGCGCGTCCTGATTGGTCGCAGCCAGATCGCGCGGACCAATTCCGTTCGGCTCGAAGCCACGGATTTTGCCGTTGCCGAAGAAGCGGTCGGTCACGCGGGTGACATTGCTGCCGGACGAGGTGATTGCCCCACCTTCGAAGATCGCCCGAAGGGTCACTTCCTCGTTCAGGACCTTGGTTTCAGCCAGGGCCAGCGCGGTCGTCTGAATGTAACTGGTATCTCCGCCAAGTCCGGCGAAGTCCTGGCCAAAACGTAGCAGAACGCCGCCCTTAGGGTTCAGGCCGGTGATCCGGTTGTCATATTCGTAGCTGTAGCCCAGCGAAACCGTGGTCAGCGCGCCCTCAGCCGTCTCGGCGGCGATAATCGTCGAGTCGCCTGAGTAATTGTAGAGCTTGTCGTCGGCGACGCCCACGCGCAGGTCAAGATTGGACTGCTCGCCCAAGGGGAAGCCGATCCCGGTCGAGAAGCCGATGTTGCGGGTGTCATAAAAGGAAAAGTCCGACTCTGACGTCCGGTAGAAACCACCGATGGTGAAGCTGAGATCGCGTCCAAGCAGCGCCGGTTCAGTGAAGCTGAAGCTGGAGTTCTGGTTCGACGAGGCCGTTGAAATGCTGGCCGACAGGCTTTGCCCGCGACCAAGGAAGTTGGTTTCCGAGAACCCAACGTTGATGCCAGCCCCGCTGGAGACAGAATAGGTCAGGCCAAAGCTAAGGCTGCCCGTCGGCTGCTCTTCGACGTCGACGTTCACCACCACTTGATCCGGTCCCGAACCCTGGTCTGCGTTCACCTGAGCGTCGGCAAAGAAGCCGAGCGCCCGGATGCGTTCGGCGGCCTGACGGATTTCACGCGGATTGAAGGGGTCGCCTTCGACGGTTCGGAACTGGCGACGGATCACCTGGTCCAGCGTTGTCGTGTTGCCTTCGATGTCGATCC
>JANMGI010000172.1:0-5996 GCA_031374565.1 Paracoccaceae bacterium
AACCCGTTCGTCACCGATTGCACCCCCAGCGCCGCCAGCACTGCGACAAGTGACGCCGTGCGGGTCATCGTGCCTGCGTCCAGCGGGCCAAAGCCGCGCAAGCCCCAGAACCCTACCGACGCCATCGTGGCAAGCACCGCCATGACCAGAAACACCGCGCCGACCTGACATGCCGTGTCGACCGAAAGCCGCACGCGCAGGCGTTCGAACCGGGCCGAGGTTGGCAGCAGCTTCATCCGCACCGCAAAGAGCCGGGCCAACGCGTGGAACCAGACCAGCTGGAACCCGGTCATGATGAAGGTCGCAGCGAAGATCATCGTGCCGGTGTCCAGCGTAACGCCGCCAAAGCTGACCGGCGTGAACAGAAGCGGCAGGAACAGCGCCAACCCCAATGCCAGCAGCGCAAGGCCGGGATACAGAAACAGGCTGAACGGCGCGAATGTCAGGAGAAGCTTCAGATGCCGCCAGCCATCCCGCCAGGACCGCAGATGCGGCGGGCGCGACCGGCCATCGGGCGACAGTGTCGTCGGAACTTCGGCAATGTTCAGCCCGGCCAAGGAGGCCTTCATCACCATTTCGGAGGCAAACTCCATCCCCGGGCTGGTCAGCCCCAGCTTCAGAATCGCCGCCCGCGAAAAGCCGCGCAGGCCGCAGTGAAAGTCGCCGACCGGCGTGCGATACAGAACCCGCCCGATGGTCGACAGCACCGGGTTGCCCAGATAGCGGTGCAGCGCAGGCATCGCGCCCTTGGCGATACCGCCCTTGAAACGGTTGCCCATCACAAGATCGGCCCCGTCACGCAACCGGCTGACAAACCCGTCCAGCCGCGAGAAATCATAGCTGTCGTCGCTGTCGCCCATGATCACGAACCGGCCCCGCGCCGCAGCAACCCCCGCGATCAGCGCCGCCCCATACCCGCGCTGCGGCACCGGCACGATGACCGCGCCAAGCCCTTCGGCAATCGCCTGGCTGCCGTCGGTCGACCCGTTGTCGGCAATCAGGATTTCGCCCCTGATCCCCGAGGTCTCCAGATAGGTCCGCGCTTTGATGATGCAGGTCTCAAGCGTCTCGGCCTCGTTCAGGCAGGGCATGAGGATTGTAAGTTCGATCATCAGCAAGTCCCTTGGATGTGCGCAAAGCCGTTGCGGCACTTTCCGCAACACTAGGTCTGCAACTGCGCCGAAAATTGGGCATGGTCTGGCTGCAAAATTGGCACATCCGGGGGATCGTCATTGAAGCGGATGAATTTTGCCACAGTCATGACTGTTTCCGAATTAAAGGATGATCCCAGAAAGGACTGAGGGTCACCCGCAGTCACGTAAACAACACGCTACGGATCAGCAGGTGAGACCACTTTCCGACTCAAGTTCGCGGATCATCTGGTGGATCTGCGTTGCGGGCATGGCCTTCGTCGCACTACACGCCTATCGCAGTTGGCCACAGATTTCCGATCTCCTTCTCGATGCTGATGGTGACGACCAGATGCGTCTGGTCGAAGTGCGCGACTGGCTGGCGGGTCAAAGCTGGTTTGACACCCGGCAATATCGCATCCTGCCGCCGGAAGGCATCTCGATGCACTGGTCACGCTATCTTGACGCAGGGATTGCCGCGATCCTTCTGGCCGCCGCCACGGTTCTGCCGATGGCTCAGGCAGAGCTGGCGGCGGTGATCTTCTGGCCCAGCTTTCTGGCCTGCCTGATGGTGCTGATCCTTGCCCACGGCACCAACCGCCTGCTGGGCCCCGCCTCTGCTTTGGGCGCGCTGGCAGTCTTTCTCAGCTGGGGCAAGCTTGGGGGTGAGTTTGTCGCCCCCCGGATTGATCATCATAACGCCCAGATCCTGTGCACCACCGCGCTTTTCTACCTTTCGCTGGTTCCCGGTCGGGCGCGTCTGCTTGGGGCGCTGGCGGGGATATCAACGGCCTGCGCTCTGGCGATCGGGCTTGAAATGCTGCCGACGCTTGCCACGATCTGGGGCCTGGTGGCGCTGCGCCACGCCTTTGGGGAACCGAAGTCCGGTGACTGGCTCATGTGCTTCGGGATAGCGATCACCATAGCCGCGCCGCTCTTGATGGCGGGGCAGACCCCGGCGTCGGACTGGGCTCTGCCCTATTGCGACGTGCTTGCGCCGCCGGTGCTGGCACTGGGCGCGGTTGGCGTGGTCGCGACACTGGTGCCGGTGCTGGCCCAACGGGTCCTGACCGGACCGGTCGCGCGCCTATTGGTGATGGTTTCAATCGCCACTGTCGGCCTGTGGCTGGCTTATCCGTTGTTTGGTCGGTGCGTAGCCGGTCCCTATTCCGACGTGCCCCAGCATGTGCGCGCCATCATCGAAAGCAATGTGACCGAGGCGCTGTCGGCCTCGATCCTCCTCCGCGCGCAGCCCGAACTTCTAGCCCGTATCCTGGCCCCCCCGGTGATCATCGCCCTACTTGCCATGGCCACTGCCCTGCGCCTGCGGGATCGGCTTGGTCCGGTACAGCGCCGGGCGCTGGTGCAGGCGTTCTTGATCGTGGGAATTGGCCTCGTTTTCGCGACCGTGCAGATCCGGGCGGCCAACCTCATGACCCCCGCCGTTCCGTTTCTGGGCGGGTTTATGGTCTATGCCTTCACCTTGATCCCGCGTGAAAGCTTTCTTCGGATCCCTGCGGTGGTGGTGCTGGTCCTGGCAATGCCGACCAGCGTGGAAAGGGCTGCAACGTTTTTGCTGCGCCCGGCGGCCATGCCGTTCGAGGTTGGTCACAAGGCCATTGCGGCTGCCCCCGACGCAGGCTGCTACAGCGCTTCAGCCATGGCCGAGATTGCCACCCTGCCCAAGTCCCTTGTGTTCACGACGCTCAACCTCGGGCCTGCGATCCTGGCCTATACGCCGCATTCCGTGACGTCCGCGGGCTATCACCGCAGTTCGGCTGCGTACTGGAACGGCATCGGCGCATTCGAATCCGAAGCTACCCTGCAAGCGGCGCTGGCACGGTCGGAGGCGGACTATCTTGTGATCTGCACGGACGGCGCGCTGGAAAGCACCAGCCCGCTGCTGGTGGCGCTTCAGTCCCGCGCTCTGCCGGCCTGGCTGTCCGACGCGACGGAAGGCCGCAAACGGGTGCGCGTCTTCCAGGTCGAAAAAGCCGCGCTTGCTGTTTCGGGCGGCGCACCGTGATGGCGGGCATCAGACCGGACCGCACACTCCTGCGCTTCCTGATCGTGGGGGGCAGCCTTGCCGCCCTTTACGCAGTCCTGGCGGCTTTCGCCACAACCTGGCTGCCACTGCCCAAGGCGGTGGCTTCGGGGATCGTCTGGGTGCTGTGCATCCCGGTCGGGTTCATGGCGCACCGTCGTTTCACCTTTCCCACCCGCCGCCCGCACCGCTTTGCGCCTTGGCTCTATGCCGCGACCCAACTCCTTGGCATCACTATTACCGCTGGGGTCAGCCAGATTCTGGCCCGTGGGACCTTCTGGCCCGACCTTGCCGTCCACCTCTTTGCCGCGGGCCTTGCCGCAATCGCCAGCTATCTCGTCAACCGCTGGATCGTCTTTCCCGACCCACCGGTCGACTGACCGATACCGCGATTATTTCCCCTTCCCGAAAGCCATCCCGCACTCTACCGTCGGCGATGTTAACGATCACCGTTCCAGTCACAGGGAGACACAAGGATGGGCAAGAGGGACGAACTCATCGCCAAATATGCCGATGACCTGACGAACAAGTGCAAGGTTACGCCGGACATGGCGCTGCTGACCAAAGTCACGATCGGCTGCGGCCCGTCGATCTACGACAACGACGCGCAGACCGTCGCTGCGTCCGACAAGGAAGAACTTGATCGCATCAAGTCGAATTTTCTGATCAAGAAGCTGGGGCTCAAGGATGGACCAAGCCTGATGGACGGCATCAATGCCGCCGTCGACACCTATGGCAAGTCCGAGCGCAACAAGTTCCGCGCCGTGTTCTACTACCTTCTGGTCAAGCATTTCGGCCGCGAGTCCGCCTACAAGTAACCGGCACCGCAAGGTCGTCCGCAGGGCCCGTGCCATCCGCGCGGGCCTTCGCTTTTTAAGGCAAGCCTGAGGCCAGCTTTCGGCCAGTCAGTTTTTCGGCCAGTCAGATTTAAGGCAAACCTTCCACACTCGCGCCTTGCCGCAGCAGGGGGATTCGGGGCACAACCGACACGTCAGGGCAGGACGCCCGGGACCCTTATACAGATCATGTGCGGTGCTTGGGGTGTGCGCATGGGGTGGATGGAGGGTTCCGTAGGGGTGCGGGGCCCTCCATTCTTTTTCTGCTCCTGACTTTGACGTGCCGCCGCATGGTCACAAAGCGGCCATCCTCGTCGCCAACCGTTGGACATCAGCATCCACGGGGCGAAGACATGTCAATCAGGGGTTTTGCAGCGCTGGCGGTCACTGTCGGGCTTGCGACGGTTGCGCTTGCCGAAAGCAATGCCGTGATCACCGACGGCAGCGGCCTCTTCGCCGAGGGGCGTCTTGACGGCTACATCGTTCAGGTCAGCGGCAAGGCGATCTGCTCTGATCCCTACGCAATCGGCAAGTACATCTCCTGCGCAAGCAGCATCGCATCGGAGGGGCAAGTCTGGCAGGCTCCGGCAAGATCGGTGTGGGCCGACCGAACCGGCACGCTTGGCGCGATGGTCGTCGTCGATGCGGGGGGCGCGTTCCTTTGCGAAAGCCCCACCGCCAGCGTGCAGTTCCGCGGGCCTGACAACCTTATTCAGTGTGACTAGACGGCGCTCTCAGAACGCGTTCAGCACCACACCCATGATCGTGCAGCCGACAATGCTGTTGACCCCGTCGATCACCGTCAACGCGGGCTTTCGCATGGCGAAGGCATAGTTCATCGCGACCCAAGGCGTGATCAGGAACGCGCCGATCCCGGCCCCGCCCATCACCCCGCCGCCGATTGTGGTCAGGCCCGACATGGCGAAGACGTGCCGCATCATTCCGGCCACCAGAACCATCGCCAGAAGCCCCACGACGAAGGGCATCATGCTGCCGTTGCCTTGTGGCTTGCCGTTCGCATCCACCGGGATTTCGGCCGCCCTGATCCAGGCCTTCGACATCGACATGTACCAGACCGCCCCGAAGGCAAAGGCTGCAACCGCCGCGACCAGCACGTTCACGAATTCCATGACTGTCCCCTCCTGTTTTGCCAGAAGGATGCCGCAAAACCGGACGTCGGGGAAGCGTTTCAGCCGATCCGGCCCCGGACGCCCCCGGTCTGGCCCCGGTCCAGCAGCAGATGGTCCAGCAGCACGCAGGCCATCATCGCCTCGCCCACCGGCACCGCGCGGATACCGACGCAAGGGTCGTGGCGACCCTTGGTGATCAGGTCCACCTCGTCGCCGTCCTCAGTAATCGTCTTGCGCGGGGTCAGGATGCTTGACGTGGGCTTGACCGCAAACCGGCAGACCACCGGCTGACCACTTGAAATGCCGCCCAAAATCCCGCCCGCATGGTTCGACAGAAACTCTGGCCCGTTCGGCCCCATGCGGATCTCGTCGGCATTTTCCACGCCCGTCAGGCTAGCCGCCGCCATGCCCTCGCCAATCTCGACGCCCTTCACGGCGTTGATCGACATCATCGCCGCCGCAAGGTCGCTGTCCAGCTTGCCATAAAGCGGTGCCCCCAGCCCCGCCGGGACACCTTCCGCCACCACCTCGATCACCGCCCCGACCGAGTTGTGCGCCAGTCGCAATTCGTCCAGATATTCCGCCCATTCCACGGCGGCCTGCGCATCGGGTACCCAGAACGGATTGCGCTCGATCTCGCCCGCGTCAAAGCGGCTTCGGTCGATGGTCATGACCCCCATCTGCACCATGTAACCGGTGATCTTCAGTCCCGGCACTAGCGCTGCCAGTACGGCCCGCGCAACCCCGCCCGCCGCCACCCGAGACGCCGTTTCCCGCGCCGAAGACCGCCCGCCACCGCGATAGTCGCGGATGCCGTATTTCTGGTGATAGGTCAGGTCGGCATGACCCGGCCGGA
>JANMGI010000214.1:0-2208 GCA_031374565.1 Paracoccaceae bacterium
TCGGTGATCAACTACATGTCCGAAACTGATGCTCTGGCCATCCTGCCGTTTTCCGTCTGGTTTGCCGAACGAAAGCACAACCGCCTTGCCGTCCTTCCGGTCGACATTCCGCAACCGCAGCGCAACCTGGGCATCCTTCGGGTCCCCGGCCTTGCCGCGAACCCCGCCGCCGCAGCATTCTCGGACTTTGTCGTGCAATCCTTCGAAGCCATGCAGCAGCTGATCCTTCGACACGAGAACGCGGTGATCTGGCGGCGCTAAAGCTGGCGCTCTTACGCCGAGATGAATTCCTTGACGAACGGCGTCGCCGGGCGGGCGCGGATGTCCTGCGGTTTGCCGATCTGTTCGATCTTTCCTCCCGATTGCGATCCGGACATGACGACGACAAGGTCGGCCAACTCCATCGCTTCCTCCTGATCATGGGTGACGAAGATAGTGGTCAAGCCGGTGGTATCGTGTATGTCGCGAAGTCCCTGACGCAACTCCTTCCTCACCTTCGCGTCCAGCGCCCCGAAGGGCTCGTCCAGAAGCAGCATCCGGGGCTCGATAGCCAGTGCCCGTGCAAGGGCCACGCGTTGACGCTGGCCGCCGGAAAGCTGGCTGGGATAACGCGCCCCGATGTCGGGCAACTGGATCAGGTCCAGAAGTTTCGTCACGCGCCGGGCAATCTCGGCCTTCGGGGGCCGCGTCGCGCGGGGGCGGGCGTTCAACCCGTAGGCGATGTTGTCGAAGACGGTCATGTGGCGGAAAAGCGCATAGCTTTGAAAGACAAAGCCGGCGCGGCGATCCTGAACGGAAAGCCCAGTGGCATCGGCCCCGTCGAACAGGACGCGCCCCGAGGTTGGGAATTCAAGCCCGCCAAGGATGCGCAGAAGCGTGGTCTTGCCCGACCCTGACGGCCCCAGCAGCGCCACAAGCGCGCCCGATGGGATCGCAAGCGATACGGGATGCAGGGCGGCAGTGGTGCCAAACTGCTTCGAGATTTCGTCGATTTCGATGTGCATGGGGTCCCCCTTAATGGCGGCGGGTGGCGGCAAGCGCATCGGCGTGCCGGATTTCAAGAAAGGTCTTCAGGCCCAGCGTCAGGAACGCAAGGAACGCAAGAACAGCGGCAAGGGTGAAGGCGGCAACCGAGAGGTATTCGTTGTAAAGCATCTCGATCGTGATCGGCATGGTCGCTGTCTGCCCCCTGATCTTGCCCGAAACGACGGCCACCGCCCCGAATTCCCCCATCGCGCGGGCGTTGCAAAGGAGGACGCCGTACAGCAGCGCCCAGCGGATGTTGGGTAGCGTGACCGTGCAGAAGGTGCGCCAACCCGATGCGCCCAGGGTCAGCGCCGCCTCTTCCTCAGCCCGGCCCTGTTCTACCATCACCGGGATCAGCTCACGCGCAACGAAGGGGAAGGTCACGATCATCGAGGCCAGCACAATGCCGGGCAGCGCGAAGACGATTGGGTAGCCCGCATCGACCAGCACCCCCCCGATCCAGGTGTTCGCGCCGAAGGTCAGCACGATGCACAGGCCCACGACAACCGGCGAGACGCTGAACGGCAGGTCGATCAGCGTCAGCAGCACAGCCTTTCCGCGAAAGTCGTACTTGGTGATGAACCATGCCGCCGCGACCCCGAAGATCGCGTTGAGCGGCACCGCAATGGCGGCGACGGTCAGAGTCAGGCGAATGGCCGACAGGCCTTCGGGATCGGCCAATGACGAGACAGCTTCCCACCAACCCTTGCGCATCGCCTCGTAGAAGACGGTGACGAGGGGGGCGAAAAGAAGGAGCGCCAGCACGATCAGGACGCCGCCGATCAGCAGGCGGCGAACCAGCGGCGTTTCGTCTGTGGCAGGTCGCCAGGTCGCGGGGGCGTCAGACATAACCAATTCTCCTGCGGCTGAAGACCTGGACCGCGTTGATGAAAAGCAGAAGCGCGAAAGAGATCACCAGCATGGCGATGCCGATAGCGGTGGCACCTTCGTAGTTGAACTCCTCCAGCTTGATGACGATCAGCAGTGGGGCGATTTCGGTCTTCATCGGCAGGTTTCCTGCGAAGAAGATAACGCTGCCGTATTCCCCCACGGCCCGCGCAAGGGACAGCGCAAAGCCGGTCAGCGCGGCGGGTGCCAGCATCGGCAGGATCACATGGCGCAGCGTGTGGGTGCGCGCGGCCCCTAGGGTGGCCGAGGCTTCCTCGACCTCGCGTTCGATCT
>JANMGI010000215.1:0-3896 GCA_031374565.1 Paracoccaceae bacterium
AATCTCCAGCGGCGTGTCCGGCACCTCGTCGCGCTTCAACGGGTTGATTGAGACGACAAGGATGTCTTCCGGCAAGTCCGGCACATACAGGGGAAACAGCGCCGGGTTGCCCGCATAGCCGCCATCCCAATAGCTTTCGCCCTCGATCTCTACCGCCTGAAACACCGTGGGCAGACAGGCCGAGGCGAGAAGCGCGTCCGCTGTGATCCGGTCGCCGGAAAACACCTTGATCTTGCCGGTGCGGACATTGGTGGCGCTGACGAAAAGCTGGGGTTCGGCAGTGGCGCAGACATGGGCGAATTCCAGATCCGCAACGATCTCGGCCAGCGGATTGTGCCAGCTGTCGCCCAAGGCATAGGGCGAATACAACAAGCCGGCCAGACCCTGCGGCGAGACCGGTAGCATCGACTCCGCCGCACCCTGCCAAAAGCGGATCGCGGGCAGGAAAGGTTGCAGCCAGGGCAGCATCCGGAAATCGCCGATCGCCGCGATCTGATCCCAAAGCCTGTCCAGCCGCTTGCGGGCAGCCTCTCGCCCGCCAGCCAGAAGCCCCGCCTTCAACGCCGCCCCGTTCAACGCCCCCGCCGAGGTGCCAGAGATTCCGGCGATCTCCAGATCACCATCCTCCAGCAGTCGGTCTAGGACGCCCCAGGTGAACGCCCCATGCGCGCCGCCGCCCTGAAGCGCCAGACTGACCCGCCTCACAGTGCGGTCCAGCCGCCGTCGACGCTGATCGTCGTCCCTGTCACCTGATCCGCCGAGGGACTGCACAGAAAGACCGTCGTGCCCCCGATTTGTTCGACCGTGGCGAACTGCTTCGACGGCTGACGGTCCAGCATCACCTCGCGGATCACGGTTTCCCGGTCCATGTTGTGCACCTTCATCTGTTCGGGGATCTGCGCCTCGACCAGCGGGGTCAGCACGTAGCCCGGGCAGATCGCGTTGCAGGTGATCCCCTGCCCCGCCGTCTCCAGCGCCACAGTCTTTGACAGGCCCACGATACCGTGCTTGGCTGCGATATAGGCCGACTTGAACGGGCTTGCCGTCAGGCCATGGGCGCTGGCGATGTTCACCACCCGACCCCAACCCTTGGCCCGCATTCCCGGCAACGCAGCCGCAGTCGTGTGGAACGCTGACGACAGGTTGATCGCCAGGATCGAGTCCCACTTTTCGACGGGGAAGGTTTCGATGGGGCTGACGAACTGGATGCCCGCATTGTTCACCAGGATGTCGCAGCCCCCGGCCTTTTCGATCAGCGCCCGGCAGTCTACGCCCTTCGACATGTCCGCCGGAATGTACTTCGCTGCCACCCCGTGCCGCGCGCCCAATTCCGCTGCCAGCTCGTGATCTTCAGGCCGGTCGGTGAAGCTGTTCAGAATCACCTCGGCCCCCGCCGCCGCCAATGCTTCGGCTATGCCCAGCCCTATTCCTGAATTCGACCCGGTGATCACCGCCCGCTTGCCCGAAAGTGTCATACCACCCTCCAAATGCTGCAACTGCGAAAGCATGTCACGGCCAGCGAGGGAACGGAAGTCACGCTAGCGGGAGGGGAACTGCATAAAAAAAACGCCGGCACGAAGCCGGCGTTAAGTCTTTGAGGCAGGTTTCATACAGGCAAGAAACCTATCGAGCAGTAGGATTGTTATAGTCCGCTCTCTGCCGATGGCCAAGCTAAAAGTTTGAATTGCCACGATGTCCGTCCTAGTGTCTGCCCATACAACCGCAAGCACCGGGGAGCGTCGAAGGATGATCAGACAAAGCAGCGCCATGATGCGCAGGTTCGGACTGTCAGCGGTGCTGGCGCTTTTTTCCGCAGGCGCACAGGCCGAACCGATGCACGGCATAGCTATGTATGGCGACCCCGCTCTCCCCCCGGATTTTGTGTCCCTGCCGCAAGTGAACCCCGATGCACCCAAAGGTGGCACCTACCGCTGGGGTGAAGCTGGAAGCTACGACAGCTTCAATCCCTTTGTGACCAAGGGACGGTCGGCTCTGGGGATTTCGGCCCTGACGGTCGAGACGCTGATGGGCCGCAGCTATGACGAACCCTTCTCGCTTTATGGTCTTCTGGCCGAATCGATAGACACCGATGACGCCCGCAGCTTTGCCGAATTCACCCTCCGCCCTCAGGCCCGATTCTCTGACGGCTCGCCGGTTACCGTCGAAGATGTGATGTGGTCGATGGAAACGCTTGGCACCCAGGGCAACCCGCGTTACGCCGCCGCCTGGAAGAAGATCGCCTCGATGGAAAAAACGGGTGAGCGGTCGGTGCGTTTCACCTTCAACGTCGAAGACCGTGAACTGCCCCTGATCCTGGGCCTGCGCCCGATCCTCAAGAAGGCGCAGTGGGACGGGAAAGACTTCGCCGAAGCCACGATGGAGGTTCCTGTCGGCTCCGGCCCCTACACGCTCACAAGCTCTGACCTTGGCGTGCAAGTCACCTACACGCGCAACCCGGACTGGTGGGGCAAGGATCTGCCCTTCAACAAGGGCCAGTGGAACTTTGACAAGGTCCGCTACGACTACTACGCCAACCCGCAGGCGATCTTCGAAGCGTTCAAGGCCGGTCAGGTCATGGCCTACCGCGAGGCGAACGTGGCCAAATGGCTCTCCAGCTACGACTTCCCCGCCGTGCAGTCGGGTGAGGTGATCAAGGCCGAAATACCGCATGGTCGTCCGTCGGGGATCGAAGGGTTGGCCTTCAACACCCGCAAACCGATCTTTGCCGACTGGCGCGTGCGTGAGGCGCTGATCCAAGCCTTCAACTACGAATTCATCAACCAGACCCTGAACGGTGGCGCCCTGCCCCGCATCCCGTCCTATTTCGGCAACTCGTTCCTCGCGATGGACCCCGGCAAACCCGCCGAGGGGCGCGAACTTGAACTGCTCCAACCCTTTGCCGCCGAACTTCCCCCTGGTGCTATCGAGGGCTATGCGCTGCCGGTCTCGGACGGCGATCAGACCAACCGCAAGAACATCCGCGCGGCAGCGAAACTGCTGGAAGAAGCGGGCTGGACAGTGGGCGACGACGGCATCCTGAAGAATGCCAAAGGCGAACCCTTCGCTTTCGAAATCCTGCTCGTCACTGGTCAGGACGAAATCGGATCGGCCGTTGAGGTCTACATCGAGGCACTGAAAGCCCTAGGCATCACCGCCACGCTGAACAAGGTCGATGACGCCCAGTACAAGGAACGCACCACCGCCTACGACTTCGACATGACCCACTACATCCGGTCGCTGTCGCTGTCGCCGGGCAACGAGCAGTTGCTCTACTGGGGCGCTGCCGGTGTGACCGAACCGGGCACCCGCAACTGGATGGGCGTGAACTCCCCTGCGGTCGAGGCGATGATCGCCGCCATGCTGAAAGCGCCCAACACCGACGACTTCACCGCCGCAACCAAGGCTTTGGACCGTGTCCTGACCTCGGGCCGCTACGTGATCCCGATCTGGTATTCGGACGTTTCCCGCTTGGCATATTCGGCCAACCTGAAGTATCCCGAGAAAATTCCGCTTTACGGTGACTGGACAGGCTTCCTGCCCGACACCTGGTGGTTTGAAGCAAAGTAGAACGAGGCAACGAGCATGAAGAAACTGGCACTTCTGGCTATCCTTGCGGCCCTTGCAGGCTGCAACACCATCGCAGGCGTGGGCGAAGACGTCTCGGCCGGCGCGCGCACCGTTCAGGACACGTTCTAACGCCGACGCGGCCCCTTATGCGGGGGCCGTTTCCGGTACGACCGGGCCTGTCTCGCTCGCCCCCCGTTCCGGCAGCCGGATCACCGTGACCGAACAATGCGCCTCGGCCACCACCTGCGCCGAGACCGACCCCAGATAGCGCCGTGTCGTCGAATGGCCGCGCGCGCCCATCATGATGTGGTCGACCTGGTTCGATGTGG
>JANMGI010000244.1:0-6854 GCA_031374565.1 Paracoccaceae bacterium
CCGTCGTGCAGATCCTCGCCGGGGTGGATCTCGTAGCAGACGTCAATCCCACAGTCCTCGGCGTGGTTCAGGATCGGCAGCCAGCGGCGGGCCAACTCGTCGAAGGCTTCCTCTACCAGCCCTGCCGGGCGCTGCGGCCAAGGGTAGATGTAGGGCCAGGCGAGCGCACCGGAGAAGGTGGCGTGGGCGGTCAGGCCGAGGTTCTTCGAGGCGGTGAGGGCTTTCTTTACCTGATCCACCGCCCACTCTTGCCGGGCCGCAGGCTTGCCGCGCACGGAGGCAGCGGCAAAGCCGTCAAACTGGGTGTCATAGGCGGGGTGGACTGCGACGAGCTGGCCTTGCAGGTGGGTGGAAAGCTCGGTCACCTCGATCCCGGCGTCCAACGCCACGCCCTTGAACTCATCGCAATACGTCTTTGAGGAGGCAGCCTTTTCCAGATCGAACAGGCGACCGTCCCAGGACGGGACCTGCACACCGACGTAGCCGCAATCGGCGGCCCATCTGGTGATGTCGGCCCAGGAGTTGAAAGGTGCTGCATCGCCCGCGAACTGCGCCAGAAACAGGGCCGGGCCCTTGATCGTCTTCATGTCGTTCTCCACTTCAGGCCTGACGGCCCTGTTCTACCTTGACTGGAACCTCAAGGCCCTGCCTGTCGGTCCAGTCGCGTTTTTCAATCTTGGCCAAGAGAGCCCGGGCAAGGAATTCGCCGGCCCGGCCCACGTCTTCGCTTACGATCAGGATATCCTGCCGGAAACGGCGCAGGACGGCGATGGCCTCTTTGGCGACCACATCAAAATCCTGACCCAGCACGCGGCCCGACTGTTCCGCCCCGGCAATGGTGGCCATTGCGGCGGTGGTCGAGCCGACGAGGATGCCATCCGGCGGGTTCGGCTGGCCGAAACGGGCGGCGATGGCGGCCTCGACCGCCTCGCCGCCGCTGTCGGAGGTGACGTCTTCCGACACCTCGAAAGGCAGGCCAAGGAGGGCGGATTCGTCCGAGAAGCCAAAGGTCATGTGCCGCGCATACATATGCGAGCGCGGCGGCGGGACGATCAAAAGCCGTTTGCGCCCGCGTTCTGCCATGCTGCGCGCGCCAAGGCGCCCGTAGGCTTCGTTGTCGAAGTCGAAGAACGGATGGTCGATCCCCATCGCGGTGCGACCGTGTGCTGCAAAGGGAAAGCCGTGGTCGTGCAGATAGCGGATACGGGGATCGTCTTCCTTGGTCTGGTTCAGGATGATGCCGTCGGCGCTTTCGGTCTCAACAATGTAGCGGATCGGCTCCATCGGGTCCTGGTCGGGAAAGAAAGGGGTGACGACAAGGTGGTAGGCCGTGCCCCGAAGAGCGTTGGCGATGGAATAGATCAGGCGCGACGTGTGGTTCATCACGTCCGTCTCGGTCGACAGGACCAGTGCGATGACATTGGTCTTGCCGGTCCGCAGGCGCACGCCCGCGCGGTTCGGACGGTAGCCCAGCTGGGTGGCCGTCTCGCGAACGAGGCGCTTGGTGTCCTCGCCAATGTCGGGGGCATCCTTCAGCGCACGCGAAACGGTGGCTATGGCAAAGCCCGTGGCAGCGGCAATCGTCTTGAGCGTGGGGCGTGCCGTGTCCGAATCAGGAGGCGGCAGATCAGAAAGCGTGGCCATGATTCCCCCCGTTGGAACACGAACGATCAGAACGCCAGAAACGAATCTTGCCGACTGATTCGCGGCCGGCAGCGGCCTTTGCAGTCGCAGCGACCGTGCGTATGCCGAGGGCGGGAAGGTCCCGTCCAGCAAGGCTTTCAGCGCGGTTTTGGCGGTGCGGCATGGACGTGATTTTCCTGTCGTTTTTCGTCCTGATTGACGCGGATCATCCCCTCATGAAAACTTGAGCGGGGGGCCGGAACAAGCGAAAAGATATGTTGATTGGCAAAACTATAACGTTATAGGCTGTTTCTATAACGTTTTAGAAACCGGGAGGAACGGATGAAACTTTCGAAACTGATTGCGATGCTTTGTGCCACTGTGGCGATGCCCGCCATGGCAACCGAACTTGAGGTCACCCACTGGTGGACCTCGGGTGGGGAAGCCGCCGCTGTGGCGGAATTCGCCAAGGCATTCGACGCGACCGGCAATAAGTGGGTGGATGGCGCGATTGCCGGTTCCGGCGATGTGGCACGTCCGATCATCATCAGCCGGATTTTGGGCGGCAACCCGATGGGTGCGACCCAGCTGAACCCCGGCAAGGATGCGGACGACCTGATCGCAGCCGGCCTGATGCAGGACCTGACTGAACTGGCGACTGCAGAAGACTGGGCCAACATTCTTCGTCCCGCATCCCAGCTGGAAAGCTGCACCAAGGATGGCAAGGTCTACTGCGTTCCGGTGAACCTGCACTCGGGCCAGTGGATGTGGACCAACCGCAAGGTCTATGAAGATGCCGGAATCGCTCCGCCGCAAAACTGGAACGAGATGATCGCCGCAGCGCCCGCTCTTAAGGAAAAAGGTATCATCCCGCTGTCGCTGGCAGAAGGCTGGCCCGTCGGTCTGCTGACCGAAGACCTGATCGTGGCGATTGCAGGCGTCGACAACTATGTCGCGGTCTACAAGGACCGCAACATGGAGATGGCGCGCGGGGCGGAGTTTGCCAAGGTGTTCCAGGCGATCGACGCGGCACGTCAGATCATCGACCCCAAGACCGTGGTTCCGCAGTGGAACGATGCTGTGGCGCTGGTGATCCAAGGCAAAGCCGGGGCCAACGTGATGGGTGACTGGGCTGGCGGCGAGTTTGCGGTGGCCGGGATGGTTGCGGGCAAGGACTACGACTGCCTGCCGGGTCTGGGTGTCGAGCCGGTCCTCGGCACGGGCGGGGACGTGTTCTACTTCCCGAAAAGCGACGATCCGGAAGTGACCAAGGCACAGCTTGCCATGGCCTCGATGATGGTCACCAAGGAAGTGCAGGTCGCCTTCAACCTGAAGAAGGGCTCGCTGCCGATGCGCGCTGACGTGGATCTCTCCGCGGCCAACGACTGCATGAAGAAGGGCCTCGAGATCCTCGACAAGGGCACGAAAGTGTTCCCGAACAACTCGCAGATGCTGGATCGTGACTCGCTCAACCAGATCAACGACGTGATGAAGGAGTTCTTCTCGGACCTCACGATCACGCCGGAGGCTGCACAAGAGCAATTCGCTGCGATCATCGAAGCAGCGCCGAAGTGATCTTCGGATCAGGTACGATCTGACAACCGGCCCGGCAGCAATGCCGGGCCGTATTCGGCGGAGTCGGGGAAAAGATCCATGTCTGAAATGAAGCGTCCAAATCCCCTGTTCCGGAACATGACTTCAAAGCTGGCTGCGTCGCCGATGATCTTTATCGTGCTGGTGGTGTTTGTCGGCAGCACGATATGGACGGTGGCTTCGTCCTTCACGGGCATTAAGACCCTGCCAATCTTCACCCCGCAGGAGTTCTACGACAACTGGGTGGGATGGGACCAGTATGTCCGCCTGTGGAACACGCCGCGCTGGATCACCTCGGTCACCAATCTGGCGATCTATGGAATCCTCTATTCCGGTTTTGCGTTCATCATAGGGTTCCTGCTAGCGGTGCTGATGGATCAGAAGATCCGTGCTGAGGGGGTGTTCCGCACCATCTATCTTTATCCTTTCGCGCTGTCTTTCATCGTCACGGGAAAGGTCTGGGCCTGGATCCTGAACCCGGCCTTCGGGTTGGAAAAAACGGTCAGGGATCTGGGCTGGGCGAGCTTCTCCTTCGACTGGCTGACGAACCGCGACATGGCGATTTACACGGTTGTGATTGCGGGGCTCTGGCAAGGCACTGGCCTTGTGATGGCGCTGATGCTTGCGGGTCTGCGCAGCATTGATGACGAGATCTGGCGCGCGGCCCGTGTTGACGGCATTCCGAAGTGGCGGACCTACCTGCAGATCGTGGTGCCTATGATGCGCCCGGTCATGATCACGATTTTCGTCATCGTCGCGTCCGGCTCGGTGCGGGTCTACGATCTGGTGCTGGCGCTGACGCAAGGCGGGCCGGGCAACTCGTCCCAAGTGCCATCGATGTACATCTACGAAAAGCTGTTCGTGGGCGCATTGGCGCAGGGCACTGCAGCCTCATCCGTGTTGCTACTGGCAACCGCAATCATCCTGATCCCCTGGATCATCGTCGAATTCGGCAAGAAAAGCAGGGAATAATTCATCATGGCCATGTCGTCTGCCACTGCGATCGTTCCCTCAGGCGCCAAGCCCAGGCCGTTTTTCGCGCCGGGCCGCGTGCTGATCTATACGCTGCTGATCGTCACCTCGATCTACTACCTGATTCCGCTTTACGTGATGATCATCACGTCGCTGAAGGATCTGGATCAAATCCGCGAGGGCAACATCTTCATTCCGACCATGCAGCCGACCTTTGACGCGTGGGTCAAGGCATGGTCGGCGGCTTGTACCGGGCTGAATTGCACCGGACTTGCGCCGGGCTTCTGGAACTCGGTCTTCATCACAATCCCGTCGGTGATCGTGTCGATCGCGGTAGCGTCGGTTTCGGGCTACTCGTTGGCAATGTGGCCGTTCAAGCTGGCGGAATGGTGCTTCGCGATCCTGCTGGTGGGGTCGTTCATCCCCTATCAGGTGTTCCTGTACCCGCTGGTAATCATCACGCGGGAGATGGGCATATACTCGACGCTCTACGCGGTGATCTTCGTCCACACCGTCTTTGGGCTTCCGATCTTGACGCTTCTTTTCCGAAACTACTTCGCCTCTTTGCCGGAAGAACTGTTCAAGGCGGCGCGGGTCGATGGTGCCGGGTACTGGCAGATCTTCTTCCGGGTCCTGGCGCCGACCTCGCTGCCGATCTTCACCGTTGCTGTCATCCTGCAGGTGACCGGAATCTGGAACGACTTCCTCTTCGGCGTGATCTATGCCGGGCCAACCAACTATCCGATGACGGTCCAACTGAACAACATCGTCAACTCGTTGCAGGGCGTGAAGGAATACAATGTCGAAATGGCGGCGACCATCCTGACCGGCCTTGTGCCACTCACCATCTATTTCCTCTCTGGCAAGTACTTCGTCCGCGGCATCGCCGCCGGCGCGGTGAAGGGCTGATCCTCATGCACTCAGTTTCCGTCAAGAACCTCACACTGAACTTTGGTTCCGTTTCCGTCCTGAAGAACATGAATCTGGACGTCGCCGAGGGGGAGTTCGTCGTCCTTCTGGGGCCGTCGGGCTGCGGGAAGTCGACGCTGCTGAACTGTCTGGCGGGTCTTCTGGATATCACCGACGGGCAGATCTGGATCAAGGGCAAGAATGTCACCTGGTCCGAGCCGTCGGAACGCGGCATCGGGATGGTGTTCCAGTCCTACGCTTTGTATCCGCAGATGACGGTGCGGGGGAACCTGTCCTTTGGTCTGAAGAACGCGAAGGTCCCGAAAGACGAGATCGAAAAGCGGATCGCCCGTGCCGCCGCCATCCTGCAGATCGAGCCTTTGCTTGACCGCAAGCCGGCGGCCCTGTCGGGTGGGCAACGGCAGCGCGTCGCCATCGGGCGGGCGCTGGTGCGCGACGTGGACGTGTTCCTGTTCGACGAGCCCTTGTCGAACCTGGATGCCAAGCTGCGGTCCGAGCTGCGGGTGGAAATCAAGCGCCTGCACAACCAGCTGGGTAACACGATGGTCTACGTGACCCATGACCAGATCGAGGCGCTGACTTTGGCGGACCGCATCGCGGTGATGAAGGGCGGCGTAATCCAGCAGCTGGCCGAGCCGCAAGAGATCTACAACCGCCCGTCCAACCTTTTCGTTGCGGGATTCATTGGCAGCCCGTCGATGAATTTCCTGAAAGGACAGACCGTGGATGGTGGTCGAACGTTCCAGTTCGGGGCAATGAAGATCGACTTGGCCGGCTATGACGGTGGGGCGATCCTTGAACGGGATCAGGCGATCCTTGGGGTGCGCCCAGAGCATATCTCGGTGTCCACGACACCACTGGCCGGGGTATCAATTCCGGCCGAGGTCGAGATAGACGAAAACCTGGGGGCCGACAGCCTGCTTTGGCTGAAGGCCGGGGGAATCAACATGTGCGTTCGTGTGCCGGTCGAGGGTCGCTTGCCGCAGGGGACCAAGGTCCATCTCGGACTGGATATTTCCAAGGCCTCGCTCTTTGACGCGAAGACGGAACAGAGGATCTGACAATGCTGGATCTGGCGGGGTGCTGGACGCTTTCGGATGAAAGCGGCGCCCATGTCATTGCCTTTGACCTGCCCGGGGACGGGATTTCCGCGCTGGCGAAGGCGGGGGTGATCCCGGACCCGTATTGGGGCCGGAACGAGTATGACGTGCGTTGGGTGTCCGAGCGGGACTGGGTGGCGCGGCGGGTGTTTGTCCACGACGGATCGGCGGCTTGGCTGGTGATCGAGGGGCTGGATACCGTGGCCGAAGTTCGGCTGAACGGGGTCACGGTCCTGGCGGTGGCGAACGTGCACCGACGCTGGCGGGTGGATGTGTCTTCGGCGCTGAAGGCTGGAGAGAATGCGGTTGAGATCCTGTTCCGCTCACCCGTCCGCGAGGCTTTGGCGCGGGCGGCGCGGATGCCGTTTCCGATTCCCTATCAGCAAGTGAACGGGGCGATTGCCTACAACAATATGCTCCGGAAACAGCAGTGCGATTTCGGCTGGGACTGGAACATTGCGCTGGGGATCTTCGGGGTGTCGGGCGAGATCCGGCTGGAGCCTTTGGGGCCGCGGATCGGCGATGTGGTGGTGCGGCAGGTGCACTCACCGGGTCAGGTCGAAGTGCGGCTGAAGGTTCATGCGACATCTAAGGATGTGACGGCAAGTCTTTGCGATGTCAGTCAAACTGCGCCTG
>JANMGI010000260.1:0-2272 GCA_031374565.1 Paracoccaceae bacterium
CCGACCTAGCGCGCCATCGCTGTCATCCCTTGCGCTGGTTGCCATGGATGGATCAGATGTCAGCCACGTCCTATCGTGGTTCCCGATGGCTTTCACGCTGCGCCAGCTTCAGTTCTTCGTCGCCGCTGCCGAAGCCGGGTCGGTGTCGGGTGCTGCACGGGCCTTGTCGATCAGCCAGTCGTCGGTGACAGAGGCGATCCGGGGTCTGGAGGACGATCTGGGCGTCATCCTTTTTGACCGGCAGGCGCGCGGCATTCTGATGACCCACAAGGGCAGCGCCTTCCTGCGCCACGCCCGGCAGATCCTCGCCGATGTCGCGACCGCGCGGTCGTCGTTTCAGGATGAGGCCGAGGCGGCGACGGGGCGCTTGTCCCTTGGCGTCACCAGCCTTGTCGCGGGCTATGTGCTGTCGGACATTCTGGCCCGCTACCGCCGCGCGTTCCCGCAGATCGAGCTGAACGTGATCGAGGACAACGGCGATTACCTGCAACACCTTCTGATCGGGGGCGAGCTGGACGTTGCGGTCCTTCTGACCTCATCGGTCAAGGATCGACTGGCGCTGAACGTGGAAACTCTGGTCGTGTCGCCCTACCGGCTGTGGCTTCCCCTGGGGCACCCCCTGGCGCAACAAGAGACGATCACGCTGGAAGGGTTGGCGGGCCAGCCGCTGATCCAGCTGATGGTGGACGAGATCGAGGAATCCACCCGCCGCCTGACCGCCGCCCTGCCGGTCAAACCGCAGATCACCTTCCGCACCCGCAGTGTCGAAGCGGTGCGCAGCCTTGTCGCCACCGGCGCGGGCCTCGCCATCCTGCCCAGTCTGGTCTACCGGCCCTGGAGCCTGGAAGGCGACCGTATCGAGATCCGCGATGTTTCGGGTGACCTTCCCAGCGTTCAGGTCGGTCTTGCCTGGCGCAAGGGCGCGCCGCTGTCCGCCCCGGCGCTTAACTTCGTTCGTACGGCGCAGACCGGGGTAGCCTCGCTTTGACCCATCGGAAAAACCGATAGCATGCATCCGCGTTTTGCATTTGCGATTCCTGATGATCGCTTTAGCCTGCTCTTATGACCGGAATACCGGCTCGCCGCACAGGGCGTCTCTGACGCGGTCCACTCATAGGGAGTTTGTCGATGAAGACCATGAAACTGATGGCCACCACAGCGCTTTGCGCCCTGACCGGCCTGACCCCCGCTCTTGCCCAGGTCACCGCCCTTGGCCAACCCGAAGGCCAGGTCACCATCGTCGCCTGGCCCGGCTACATCGAGCGCGGCGAGACGGACAAGACCTTCGACTGGGTGACGAAGTTCGAAGCCTCGTCGGGTTGCAAGGTGAACGTCAAGACCGCCAACACCAGCGACGAGATGGTTGCGCTGATGAACGAAGGCGGGTTCGACCTGGTGACCGCCAGCGGCGATGCCAGCTTGCGGCTGGTGGCGGGCGACCGGGTTCAGCCGATCAACACCGACCTGATCCCGTCGTGGAAAACCGTGGACGAACGGTTGCAGAATGCCTCGTGGCACACGGTCGACGGCGTGCATTATGGCGTCCCGTACATGTGGGGGCCGAACGTCCTGATGTACAACACCGATGTCTTCAAGGAGGCCCCGAAGTCCTGGTCCGTCGTGTTCGAGGAACAGACTCTGCCCGACGGCAAGTCGAACAAGGGCCGCGTGCAGGCCTATGACGGCCCGATCCACGTTGCCGACGCCGCGCAATACCTGATGTTCCACAAGCCCGAGCTGAAGATCACCTCGCCCTATGAGCTGAACGAAGAACAGTACAAGGCCGCGCTCGACCTGCTGCGCGGCCAGCGCGAGTTGACCAGCCGCTACTGGCACGATGCCTTCATCCAGATGGACGACTTCAAGAACGAAGGCGTCGTGGCCTCGGGCTCTTGGCCGTTCCAGGTGAACCTTCTGAAGTCCGAAGGCCTGCCGATTGCCTCGACGATCCCGGAAGAAGGGGCGACGGGCTGGGCTGACACAACGATGATGCATGTCGACGCCAAGAACCCGACCTGCGCCTATCTGTGGATGGAACATACCCTGTCGTCGAACCTTCAGTCGGACCTTGCAGTCTGGTTCGGTGCGAACCCTTCGGTCCCGGCGGCATGCACCAACGCCTCGGGCATGTCGACGGCGGAAAGCTGCACGGCAAACGGGATGGACGAGTTCGACAAGATCCGGTTCTGGACCACCCCGGTGTCGAATTGCTCTCAGGGCGAAGGGGCCTGCGTGCCCTATTATCGCTGGGTCAGCGACTACATCGGCGTGA
>JANMGI010000267.1:0-4837 GCA_031374565.1 Paracoccaceae bacterium
AGCATCCTGTGGATGTTGCGCGTGGCGGCATAGGGGCGGTCGAGGTGTTCCCACACCTGGTTGGCCATGATCAGCTCGAAGCGGACAACCTTACCGGCCTCATCCATCATCGGAGACTTACAGGGGTCGAATTTCCAGCGGTTCACGGCAAGATAGCTGCGAAACGGGAAGGTTTGCCCCCATTTGCCCGACAGTTCCAGAACATCCAAACCCTCGGGGCCAAGACTGGTGATCCAGTCCCGGCTTTCCTTCTGCATGACGACCCGGTTCAGCGACCGCATCAGATGTGAATCGCCCGCCCGTAAGCGTCGAGCACCGCCTCGTGCATCATTTCCGAAAGGGTTGGGTGCGGGAAGACGGTGTTCATCAAGTCTTCCTCGGTGGTCTCCAACTGGCGGCCCACAACGTAGCCCTGGATCAGTTCCGTCACTTCCGCGCCAATCATGTGCGCACCCAGAAGCTCACCCGTCTTGGCGTCGAAGATAGTCTTCACCAGGCCCTCGGATTCCCCTAGCGCGATGGCCTTGCCATTGCCGATGAAGGGGAAGCGACCGACCTTGATCTCATAGCCCGCCTCCTTCGCCTTGGCCTCGGTAAGGCCAACGCTGGCAACCTGCGGGTGGCAATAGGTGCAGCCAGCAATAGAGTTGGGCTTGATCGGATGCGGATGCTTGCCCGCGATCAGCTCGGCGACCATCACGCCTTCATGGCTGGCCTTGTGCGCAAGCCAGGGTGCGCCCGCGATGTCACCAATGGCGTAAAGCCCGTCAACGCCGGTGCGGCAGTATTCGTCCGTGACCACATGGGTGCGGTCGATTTTCACGCCAAGCGCTTCAAGCCCCAGGTTTTCGACGTTGCCAACGATGCCCACGGCACTGATCACCGTGTCAAAGTTTTGCGTGGTGATCTTGCCGTCCTGCTCGATATGGGCGGTCACACCGACGCCCGGCATGCGGTCGAGTTTCTTGACCGCGGCCTTCTCGAGGATCTTCATGCCTTGCTTCAGGAAGGATTTCTTCGCGAAGGCGCTGATTTCCGCATCTTCGACCGGCAGGATCCGGTCCATCACCTCAACCACGGTGGTATCCGCGCCAAGTGTATTGAAGAAGCTGGCAAATTCGATGCCGATGGCCCCGGACCCGATGACCAGCAGCTTCTTTGGCATCCGGGTCGCGACAAGGGCATGCTTGTAGGACCAGACCAGATCGCCGTCCGCCTCCAGCCCCGGAAGTTGCCGCGCACGGGCGCCGGTGGCGACGATGATGGACTTCGCGGTCAGTTCCTCTGTTCCCTTGTCGGTCTTGACGCTGACCGTCCCCTTCACAGGCAGGGTTGCCGCGCCCATGAAGACGGTGACCTTGTTCTTCTTCATCAGATGGCCGATGCCGCTGGACAGCTGTTTGGCCACACCGCGCGACCGCGCCACCACGGCGGGCAGATCATAGCTGATCCCAGTGGCGGACAGCCCGAATTCCTTGGCGCGGTGCATCAGGTGGAAGACTTCGGCGCTGCGCAGCATGGCTTTGGTCGGGATGCAGCCCCAGTTCAGGCAGATGCCGCCCAGGTGTTCCCGTTCCACGATGGCGACCTTGAGGCCAAGCTGGCTCGCGCGGATGGCGGCGACATAGCCCCCCGGTCCGGCACCGATCACGATTACGTCGAAGCTTTGGGCAGCCATCTTTCCCTCCTCCAGAAAAAGTAGTTTGCCATTAAACTATCTGCCAAACCCAAGCAACATTGGCGTTGCCGTGGGCCTATGCGTCGGGTGCATGGCTTTCCTTCATCGCTTTGACCAATGCGGCATAGCCGCCCTGATCCAGATAGACCTGCTCTTGCGGTGTGGATACCCGCCCCAAAGCGGCGTTGCGGGTCGGGAACCGGCCGTAGCGCTGGATGACCGCCTGATGCGCGCGGGCGTGCAGACCCATTTCGGGGTCCGACGACAGCCGCTCTCCCAGCAGCGTGACGGCAAGCGCCTGATCCTCCAAGGCTTCGGAATGTTCGAACGGCATGTAGAAGAACTGTCGCTCGGGTTCGGGCGAGCCGAGGTCCCAGCCCGCGTCCAGTGCCTTGCGGGCGGCAGCGCGGGCTTGCGGGTCGGTCGCAAAGGACAGCGCCGTGCCGCGATGGATGTTGCGCGGGAACTGGTCGGTCAGGATCAGATAGGCCAGCGTGCCAACGGTGCCATCGACCCAATGCTCAAGCCCGCCGTCCAGCGCCGATTGCCAGAGATCGCCGAACCGCTCACGGCAGAGGCTGTCGATCTCGTCGCCTCCGGCATACCAGCCTTTCGGGCCGACCTCATGCAGCCAGAATTCCAGAACCTCGATCGGGTCCGACATCCCGCACCTCCCTGATTTGGCAAAGACTTGCAGGGAACGGGCCGCGCTGCAACCGCTGATCTCAGGCGGTCGGGATGTCGTCTTTGGCTGCGTTGTCCAGAACCGCCTCGACCGCGAGGGGCGAGGTTCCCGGCGTCACGCCCCGGAACGCACCCGATACTGTGGGGGCGGCACGGCGGCTCATCCGGTAGACGGCATAGGCGGCAAGACCGGTGTAAAGCACCCCGATGTAAAGGAAAAAGCCCGAAGGTCCGACCTGCTCCATCATCCAGCCGGTCGAGGTCGGCCCGAAAACCGCGCCAAACCCGTTCAGGAAGATCAACCCGGCCGAGGCCCCTGCCATCTGTTCCCGCGACAGAAAGTCGTTCGTGTAGGCGATCAGCAGTGCATAGACCGGGTTGGTGATCCCGCCCAAGATCATCGCCACCCCGACCAGCATCGGGAACGGCAGGGGCAGCGCTGCGGCGGCGAACATCACAACCCCTGCCACAGCAGACAACCCCATGATCAACGTGCGGCGGTCCATCCGGTCCGAAGCCAGTCCGATGGGATATTGCAGCACCAGCCCGCCGACATACATTGCGCCGACGAAGATCGAGATCTGGCCAAGGCTAAGCCCGACCTGCGCCCCCCAGACCGAAGCCATGCCGAACATCGCCGAAAATATCCCCCCCGTCAGCAGCATCCCCACGCAGCCAAGCGGAGAGATGCGGAAGAGGCGGGCAAAGGATATGCGGCGCGAGCTGCCGAATTCCGGGGCGGGCGTGGGGGCCAGAAGGATCGGCATGAAGGCCAGCGACACCAGCACCGAAGGCAGGATGAACAGCGCAAAGCCGGTGGGATCAGGCAGGTTCAGCAGGACTTGGCTGGCGATGATCCCGATCATCTGAACGATCATGTAAGCCGACAGTGCCTGCCCACGGGTTTCGTTGCTGGCAGTGTTGTTGATCCAGCTTTCCGCGGTGATGTAGATGCCGGAAAAGCAGAACCCTGCCAGCACCCGCAGCGCGGTCCAGACGACCCAGTCCGGATAGACCGGGTAGATCACCAGAATGGCCGAGATCAGCGACCCAAGTGCCGCGAACACCCGCACGTGCCCCACCTTCCGGATCATCAGAGGGGCCGCCCAGGAGCCAAAGAGGAACCCAAGGAAGTAGGCCGCCATGATGTAGGACAACTGGTAAGTGGAGAACCCTTCAAGATTGCCGCGAATGCCCAGAAGCGTGCCCTGAATGCCGTTGCCGACCATGAGGAGCATGACCCCCATCAAAAGCGGCCAGGAATGGGTAAGCACCTTCAGCATTGCGCGTCGCTTCCCCGTCGGCTGTCGTCACGCCCTGCCTGCCCGAACTTCTCCCACAAGGCAAGCCGACAGCCCGGCCCGGCAGCTTTCCGCACAGCAGCGCCATCCAGTGGACCGGCGCGCATTTGGTGACGATAGTTTCGCTTCTGACAGTTGAAATCCGCCGCCGCATTCCCACTTCGGAAGGCATAGTCAACACCGCTTTCAAGGAGTATCGCATGACCGCCAAGGCCGACGTTATTTCCCGCGGACGTTTCGACGGCGTTCTGGACGCCAGAGAGTTGGCAGAGGCCCGCGCGTCAGGCGCCGAACTGGCCTATTGTCCCCTGCAACTGGGCTGGGTGCCGCTTGGCGTCGAAGACGACGAGGATGTTGCCCCGCCTTTGTCCTGGCAGGTGGGCACGATCCGCATGCACAAGCAGATCGACGGCACCCCGGTCTATCCCAGGCCGCAGACGCTGGGCCTTCGGGTCTGGGTCGAGGATGACCTGCCGGTGTACCGCGCCTTGCTGGCTGACCCGGCGCTTTGGACACACATGCTGGAAGACCAGCCCTCCCGGCTGGACGACGATACGCTGCGCGCCTTGATAACCCTGTCGACCGAAGGCAGTCACCACAAGGTGCGGGTGGCGGTCGTGGGTGGCAAGCCGGTCGGACAGATCAGGCTGACCTATGATCCCGACCCGACCACCGGCGAGCTGAGCTACTGGATCGGTGCGCCCTCGCGCGGGAAGGGATTTGGCCGCCAGATGGTGCAGCGCTTTCTGGACCGGCTTGCGGTGCGAAAGCCGCATATCACCCGGATCGCCGCGCGCGTGCATCCGCAGAACCATGCCTCGCGCGGATTGCTTCTGGCCAGCGGGTTTGCGGCCTGCGACCGGGACGACCTTGGCCTTGCCCCGCGCGGACGGGACGCCGGGGACTGGGACGGGTTCGTTTACACGCGGGCTTAAGCCTTCGGGAACAGGATCGAGCTGTCGCCGTAGCTGAAGAACCGGTAGCCCGACTTGATGGCGTGGGCATAGATGCGGCGAATACAGTCTTCGCCCATCAGGGCGGCCACCAGCATCACCAGCGTCGACTTCGGAAGGTGGAAATTGGTCATCAAGGCATCTGTCACCCGGAAGCAGTAGCCGGGGTAGATGAAGATGTCGGTCTCGCCTTCCCAGGGAAGCAGCGTGCCATCGGACGA
>JANMGI010000271.1:0-2258 GCA_031374565.1 Paracoccaceae bacterium
ATCCGTGCCGCAGAACAGAACGATGACCACCTCTCGTGTCGTCGGCATCGGGGCCTTTCTCCTGGGAGTCTTCGTCCTGGTGCCGGTGTTCATCGGCCTCAGTGGTCGCTGGGATTTCTACTACACGCTGACCTCGGTGGCCCTCCTTTCGGTGGCTGCCGCGGGCGTCTGGCTGACCTTCTACATCGGCCGGATCAACATCGGCCAAGGGGCCTATGCACTGATGGGGGGCTATGTCTCGGCCGTCCTGATGACGAAGTACGGGGTCAGCTTCTGGCTGACGCTGCCGCTGGCAGGTATCTTCTGCGCGGTGGTGTCTGTGGGGATCGGCCTGCCGATCCTGCGGCTGCGGGGCGTCTACTTCGCAATGGTCACGCTGGTCCTGACCGAGGTCGCCCGCCTGACCGCCCTTGCGCTGCCCATCACCAACGGGGCCAAGGGTATCACCTCGATCCCGCTGCCGGGGGAGCTGTCGATCTTCGGCCTGACGATCATCCCGAACTTCGAGACGCTGGAGAACCCCAAGCTGGCCTTCTACCTGATGGCCGCACTTCTGATGACGCTGACCTACCTCGTGCTCTGGCGCATCGTGAATTCGCGGCTCGGGCATCTGTGCCGGTCGCTGCAACAGAACGAGGAGTTGTCCGCCTCCATCGGCGTGAACACCGCGATGCTGCGGGTGTTGGCCTATGCCATCTCGTCCTTCTTTGGCGGGCTGGCGGGGGCGATCTTCGTCGCGATTTCCCAGTCAATCTACCCGTCGTCCTTTGTGGTGCAGGACAGCGTGAACTTCATGCTCTACTGCTTCCTCGGCGGGCTTGGCTACGTCTTTGGGCCGATGCTGGGGACGTTGCTGCTGTATTTCGGCTGGGACCTCCTCTCCATCGCCAAGGAGTATCAGCTTCTGATCTACTCAGGCGCGCTGATCGCGCTGATGCTGATCTTGCCGAACGGAGTCCTCAGCCTTCTGGACAAGAAAGGGGGCGGCAAATGACCCCGATCCTTCAGGTAAAGAACGTCACCAAACGCTACGGCGGGCTGACGGCGAACAACGACATCAGCTTTGACGTCGCCCCGCAGGAAATCCTGTCGGTGATCGGACCGAACGGGGCGGGGAAATCCACGCTCTTCAAGCAGATCGCCGGTTTCGTCACGCCGACGACGGGCGAGGTGATCTACAAGGGCACGAAGATTTCCGGCCTGCCGCCGCACAAGGTGGCGCGGATGGGGGTGGTCCGGACGTTCCAGGAAACGACGATCTTCAAGTCGATGACCGTGCGCGAAAACGTCATCGTCTCGCATCACCTGCGGTCAAAGGCGTCGCTGCTGGGCTTCTTTTTCGGGTCAGCTCAGGCCAAGGCGGATGAAGCAGAGTTCGGGAAGTCGGCCGATGACATCATTGACTTTCTTGGCCTTCAGGTGATCCGGAACGAGATGGCCTCGACCCTGCCGCAGGGCCACCTGCGCGCCTTGGGAATGGCCATCGGCCTTGCGACGCAGCCGGAAATCATCCTGCTGGACGAGCCTTTCGCCGGGATGAATCACGATGAGACGATGCGGATGGTCTCTCTCGTGCGCCGTTTGCGGGATGAACGGGGCCTGACGGTCCTGCTGGTCGAACACGACATGCCGGCGGTGATGAAGATCAGCGACCGGATCGTCTGCATCAACTTCGGCGAGAAGATCGCCGAGGGGACCCCTGCGGAAATCCAGGCCAACCCCCGCGTGATCGAGGCCTATCTGGGCAGCGAAGACGCTGCGATCGGGATGTGAATGATGAGCCAAGCTGCGATGAAAACAGAACCCGCCCGCAAGATGCTCAGCTTCGACAATGTCGAGCTGTATTATGACCACGTCTACGCGCTGAAGGGCGTTTCCATTGAGCTGATGGAGGGTGAGACGGTGGCCCTGATCGGCGCGAACGGGGCGGGGAAATCCTCGATCCTGCGCGCCATCACTGGCCTGCGGAAGATCAAGTCCGGGTCGATCAGCTATCTTGGCGACCGGATCGACGGGCGTCCGGCGGCGGAAATCGTCAAGCGCGGCATCGCGATGGTGCCGGAGGGGCGGCGCGTCTTTCCGCTGATGAGCGTGAAGGACAACCTCCTCATGGGGGCCTTCACCCGGACCGACAAGCAGGGGATCGAGGCGACGCTGGACAGCGTGCTGACCCGCTTTCCGCGCCTGAAGGAACGCTACACCCAGCAGGCCAGCACGCTGTCGGGCGGTGAGCAGCAGATGATGGTGATTGGCCGCGC
>JANMGI010000279.1:0-4903 GCA_031374565.1 Paracoccaceae bacterium
TTCGTGCTGGAAAACCAAGTCCTGCTGGCGCGGATTTCCGGCGTGATGATCATCATCTTCGGCCTGCATTTCCTGGGAGTTTTCACCATCCCAATCCTGCACCGCGAGATGCGTCTTGATGCGGGTGATCAGGGTGGGTCGGCTTTCGGGGCTTATCTTCTGGGCCTGGCCTTCGCCTTTGGCTGGACGCCCTGCATCGGCCCGCAACTGGGGGCGATCCTGTCGCTTGCGATGCAGGAGGGCAGCATGGAACGGGGCACCATCCTCTTGGGCGTTTATGCTTTGGGTCTGGGTCTGCCGTTCCTGCTGGCTGCGGTTTTCATCGAGAAATCAATGCATCTGATGGGTAAGCTAAAGCGGCACATGAAGCTGATCGAGCGGCTGGGGGGCGGACTTTTGGTCTTGGTCGGGCTTTTGCTGGTCACGGGGGCTTTTACCGACTTGAGCTACTGGATGCTGGAGACCTACCAGGTCCTTGGCCTGCCGCTGCCGGGCTGAATTGGGCGGGAATATTGCGGGGATGACTTCCCTCTTGCTCATCAGCGGTTAAGCTGTGCCCGCGATACTGGCGGGATGTGCGTGGGGTCAAACACTGAAATCGACCAGGGGGCCAGCGTCTTTCGGCGCCATGTCCTGTATGTTCCCGGCTATGATCCGTTCCCGCCCCGCCGCTACCGTGAGCTTTATCGCAGCGAAGGGGCGGCGCAGGCGGCGATCTCGGGCTACCAGCTTACGCTTCAGCCCCGGGCGGGGGAGACTTACGGCTGGCGCGTCGCGGCGGAGATCGAGGGTCGGACGGTTGAAGCGGAGGTCGAGGTGCTGGTCTGGTCGGACCTTGTGCAACGCTCGATGAAACAGGGCATTGCCGCGACCTATCTGCAGCTGGTCAGAACCGCCTGGGCCTATATCGGCTATGGCGCGCTGTTCCAGCTGATGCGGCTGCGCAAGGGGCCGATGATTGCAGCAGTTTATCCGATCATTTTCCTGCTGGCGCAGGCTGTGCTTGCTTTGCTGGTGTTCGTCCTTGTGGCGAAAGGCGTGGCGTGGGTCTGGCCTGAAGGGATCGGGAAGAAAGTTGCAATTCTGACCGGCCTTGGTTCGGGGGGAATGCTTCTGCGCGGGTTTCGCGCGCTCGATCACCGGGTGTTCGCGTATTATCTGATGCATGACTATGCGTTCACTGCCGCGTTGAAGGGGGCAAACCCGCCTGCGCTGGAGGTTCGGATGGCCGAGTTTCGGGCGCGGGTCCGGGCGGCGCTGGAGCGAGATCTGGATGAGGTTCTGGTGGTCGGTCATTCCTCGGGCGTGCATCTGGCGGTGTCGATCCTGGCCGATCTGATCCGCGAGGGCTTGCCTTTGCGGCGTCCGGCGCTGGGGTTCCTGAGCCTTGGGCAGGTGGTGCCGATGGTGTCATTCCTGCCGAAAGCGGTGCGCTTGCGCGGCGACCTTCGCTTCCTCTCGACACGGGAGGAATTGAGCTGGGTCGATGTGACTGCTCCCGGTGACGGGTGTTCCTTTGCGCTGTGCGATCCGGTTGCGGTCAGCGGGGTGGCACCGCCGGGGCAGCGCTGGCCGCTGGTGATTTCGGCGGCCTTCACCCAGACGCTAAGTCCGGAGCGCTGGAAGGCGTTGCGCTGGAAGTTCTTCCGGCTGCACTTCCAGTATCTTTGTGCGTTCGACAACCTGAGCGGCGGGCCCGGCGACTACGATTATTTCCGCATCACGGCGGGGCCGTTGACGCTGGCGGACCGGTTCCGGGGCCGCAAACCGTCATCCAGCCGAATCTTCACGCCGCTTTCGCCGCACCGGACCGTGGCATGACCCCGCCAAAGCCCGAGCCGCGCGCGGACAAGATCTCGCTCTGGGGCCACTTTCGGGCGTTCCGGCGGGATATACTGTCGGCGCAACCGGCGCGGCTGTACCGGGCCTGGATGGCGGAATTCCGCACCCCGTTCTTTGAAAGCTACCTGTGCAATGACCCGGCGCTGGTGCGGTTGGTGCTGGACGAGCGCCCGGCGGATTTTCCGAAGTCTGACCGGGTGACCGAAGGGTTGCGGCCCCTCCTTGGGCGGTCGGTGTTCGTGACCAACGGCGAGGAATGGCTGCGCCAGCGGCGGATCATCGACCCGGCCTTCGAGGGAGGGCGGGTGAAGGAGGCGTTTCCGGCGATCTGGGCGGCGGCAGAGGCGGCGGTGGCGCGGATGGGCACGGGCGAAGTCGAGGTGGAGCTGGAGGCGAGCCACGCGGCGGCGGATGTGATCTTCCGGACCCTGTTTTCCATCCCCATCGAGGACCGGGTGGCTTCAGCGGTGTTCCATGAGTTCAGGGCCTATCAGCGCTCTGCCCCGATCCTTAACCTGGGGGCGTTTGTGCCCTTACCTCGGTGGTTTCCAAGGCTGCATCGGGGGGCGACGAAACGCTCGGCCAAGGCGATCCGGGGGTTGATCGAGGGGCTGACGGCGGCACGGGCAGAGGCGATTGCGTCCGGCACAGCCCCGGACGATCTGGCAACGAAGATCATGACGACGCAGGACCCGGAGAGTGGCGAGCGGTTTGGGACCGAAGAGATGGTTGATCAGGTGGCGATCTTCTTTCTGGCGGGGCATGAGACGAGCGCCTCGGCCCTGGGATGGGCGCTGTATCTGCTGGCGACGCATCCCGAGGTGCAGGAGCGGGTGGCGGCAGAGGCAGGGGCGTTGCGGCGGGAGTTCGGGGTGGTGGGCGGCTTGCGGTTCACGCGCGACGTGTTCCGTGAGGCGCTGCGGCTTTATCCGCCGGTGCCGATGCTGGTGCGCGAGGCCGCAGGGCCGGAGGAGTTCCGGGGGCGCAAGGTGAAGCGGGGGGCGCAAGTGGTGATCAGCCCATGGCATCTGCACCGGCATGATCGGCTGTGGGAGCGGCCGGACGCATTCGACCCGGACCGCTGGGCGGGGGACGTGCCGCAGGGGGGATACCTGCCGTTCTCACGCGGGGCGAGGGTTTGTCCAGGGGCGGGGTTTGCGATGCTGGAGGGCACGCTGCTGCTGGCGCATCTCGTGCGGGCGTTCCGGTTTCAGGCGGTGGAGGGGCGGGTGCCGGTGCCGACAGCACACCTGACCGTGCGGGCGAAGGACGGGATCTGGTTGAGGGTTTCGCGCAGGGATGGTGGGCAGATTGACCACCCTACCACCCCGTAGGATGGGCAATCTGCCCACGCCGCGATCTCACAGCCTGCGCAAGGTGGGTGCAAACCCACCGCCGTTGCGTGTCACAGAAGCTCTACCCGGTAGCTTTCGATGACCGTGTTGGCCAGCAGCTTGTCGCACATCGCCTTGACGTCGGCCTCGGCTTTGGTGCGGTCGGTCTCGGTCAGGTCAAGGTCGATCACCTTGCCCTGCCGCACGCCCGACACGCCCTGAAAGCCAAGCGAGCCAAGAGCGTGGCGCACTGCCTCACCCTGGGGATCAAGAACGCCGGTCTTCAACATGACGGTGACGCGGGCTTTCATCGGGGCCTCCGGGGTGTGACGTGCCGCTGCTTAGCGAAGGGGCAGATGGCGGGCAAGGGCAGTTCAGTTGATCAGCGTGGGCTTGACCGCGTGGGTGATGTTCGTGGGCAGGACACCCAGACGCCGGGCAAGCTCGGTGTAGACGTCGTTCATCGGCTGGGGGTCGGGGATCGTGCCGTCGGGGCGCTCGGGCTGGCGGATGTCCCACAGGCGGCAGCTGTCGGGGCTGATCTCGTCGGCGACGATCAGGCGCATGAAATCGCCCTCCCAGATCCGGCCGACCTCGATCTTGAAGTCTGCCAGACGGATGCCGACGCCCATCATCACGCCCGAGAGGAAGTCATTCACGCGCAAGGACAAGGCGATGATGTCGTCAAGATCCTGCTGGTTGGCCCAGCCGAAGGCGACGATGTGTTCCTCGGCCACCAGAGGCGACTGAAGCTTGTCGTCCTTGTAGTAGTATTCGACGATCGGGCGCGGCAGCTGGGTGCCTTCAGGGATGCCAAGGCGCGCGGTCATCGGACCGGCGGAGAAGTTGCGCACGACAACCTCCAGCGGGATGATTTCGGCCATCCGCACCAGTTGTTCGCGCATGTTGATGCGGCGGATGAAATGGGTCGGCACGCCGATCTGGTTCAGGCCCGCCATGAAGAATTCCGACAGGCGGTTGTTCAGGACGCCCTTGCCTTCCAGCGTGGCGGGGGCCGCGACAGTGGGGGCGCTGTCGTCCTTGAAATACTGGATCAGAGTGCCGGGTTCCGGGCCTTCATACAGAATCTTGGCCTTGCCTTCGTAGACCTTCTTGCGCCGTGCCATGGTTCACTCGATCAGGGGGGCCGGGGCGAAGGATGCACCCTTCAAACCGGTTTCCATGGGCTATAGTCCAAGGGGCCAATAGTCGCAAGGCGCGAGCGCCCGCTGAACGCCCAAGGGGGCTTGCGGTGCAGGGTTCGGAGGGGCATATGAGAGGAAACACCAGTGTTTCCGGGGGAGCCCATGACCACATTCGACGATCGCGAGAATGCCTTCGAGTCCAAGTTTGCCCATGACAGCGAAATGCAGTTCCGGGCCGAGGCGCGCCGCAACAAGCTCACGGGGCTTTGGGCTGCGGGGCTGATGGGCAAGACCGGTGACGATGCCGCTGCCTATGCGATGGAAGTGGTCAGCGCCGACTTCGAAGAGGCCGGCATCGAGGATGTGGTCCGCAAGCTGGTGGCCGATCTGGCCGGCAAGGCCAGTGCAGACGAAATCCGCGCCAAGATGGCCGAATTGCTGCCGGTGGCCAAGGCCCAGTTGATGACCGAAATCTGAGATCTGGGATCTGAGGTCGGACGATCTACAGGATTTGCGCGGCGCGGCCACCGGGAAGGGGCTGCGCCGTTTTCGCAGGTGGCGGCCCGCGAAGTTGAGGCTGAC